>JBIIGF010000274.1:0-4040 GCA_044236665.1 Aestuariivirga sp.
TGACCCGCGTGCGGGGCGGCCGCCCCGGCGCCTGGACTTTGGAATGGCATCATGCGCAGTCTCGTTTCTCTCTGGTTTCCGGACTTTCCCGTCGAGCGTTTCATCCGTTCACGGATCAAGACGGGGCGCAAGGCCCCGCCGAAGGGCTTGCCCTTCGCGCTGGTTGAGAGCGGCAAGTCCGGCCTGCGCCTCATCGCCGTCAATGCTGCCGCCCGCCAGTTCGGGCTGATGCGCGGCCTGCGCCTCAACGATGCGCGCGCCCAGGTGCCAGACCTGCTGACCGAGGCACACGAGCCCGCGGAAGACATGGCCAGCCTGCTTGGCCTCTGCCGCTGGATGGAGCGCTACAGCCCATGGGTGTCTCCCGATGCGCCCGATGGCATCCTGCTGGATGTGACGGGCATTCCCCATCTGTTCGGCGGCATGGAGGCGATGCTGGCCGAGATGCGCGGCCGCCTTGCGCGCTATGGCTTCACGGTCAGGCTGGGGCAGGGCGCCACGATTGGCGCCGCATGGGCGCTTGCCCGCTATGATGCAAAGGATATCGGAAGCCTTCCCGTCGAGGCGCTGCGCATTGATGGCGCTGCGGCCAAGACGCTCCGGCGCCTTGGGCTGAAGACCGTCGGCGCGCTTCTTGCCATTCCGCGCGCCTCGCTAGCCCGCCGTTTCCGCGGTGAGACCATCGGCGAGAATGTGCTGTTGCGGCTCGATGAAATGATGGGCGCGCGCGATGAACCGCTGAACCCGCTCAATCCGCCCAGCTCCTTCATGGCACACCGCGCGCTGATGGAACCGGTGATCCATCCCGAAGGCCTCGAAGCCGTTATGACCGGCGTGGTGACTGCGCTGTGCCGCGATCTCGAGGCGCAGGGCAAGGGTGCGCTCCGCATCATCCTCAAGCTGTTCCGCACCGATGGCTCGCGCGCCAACCTGCCCGCCGGCTTTTCGGTGCCGACTCATGATACGCGCCACATGCTGCGCGTGCTGACGCCAAAGCTCGACACGGTGGATGCCGGTTTCGGTATCGATGCGATGACGCTCGAAGCGCGTGAGACGGGAAGCGTTCAGGCGCGGCAGCACGGCTTTCTGGAAGATGAAAGCACGCTGGCGCTGGAGCACCTGAATGATCGTGTGCTGAACCGCCACGCGGCCCCCTTTCTCAGCCTTGAGGAGGTGGAAAGCCATATTCCCGAACGCGCCGAGGCGGCGCGGGCCTCGCTCGGTGCCAGACCGCGCCGGCAGGGCACGGCCCGGGCCCGCCCGCTTCTGATCTTCGAACTGCCGGAACCGGCGCGCGTGGTGGCCGCCGTGCCCGATGGCCCGCCCATGCGCCTCACATGGCGGCGGGTGACGCGGCGCATCGCCAAGGCAGAGGGGCCCGAACGCGTGGCGCCCGAATGGTGGCGCCTCACCCAGGGCGAGCGCCCGCGCGATTATTATGTGGTGGAGGACGAGCAGGGCCGCCGCTACTGGCTCTACCGCGAAGGCCTTTATGGCGAACCCGGCGAAGACCAGCCGAAATGGTATGTACACGGATTATCGGCATGAGCGGCATCTCCTATGCCGAGCTTCAGTGCAGCAGCAACTTCTCCTTCCTGCGCGGCGCTTCGCACCCGGAAGAACTGGCGATGCAGGCGAAGCATCTGGGCCTTGCCGCACTTGCGGTGACGGACCGCAACACGCTCGCTGGCGTGGTGCGCGCCCATGGCGCCGCCAAGGATGCGGAGCTTGCCTTCATCGTCGGCGCAAGGCTGGACCTTCATGAGCCGGATATCTCGCTGCTGGCCTATCCCACAGATCGCGCCGCCTATGGTTCGCTCTGCCGCCTGCTGAGCCTGGGCCAGCGCCGTGCGGAAAAGGGCGGGTGCCTGCTCTCGCTGGCGGATGTTCATGCCCACGCACCTGGCATGATCTTCGCGCTTCTGTCCGAGGGAAGCGATCACCTTCCTGATCTCCGCTGCAGCCTCAAGGCGCCGCTCTATCTGGCGGTAAGCCACAATTACCGGGGCGATGACCGGGCGCGCCTGAACCGGCTGGCCGAGCTTGCCCATAAGCACCAGACGGGCCTGCTCGCCACCAATGACGTGCTCTACCATCATCCCTCCCGCCGCGTGCTGCAGGATGTGGTGAGCGCCATCCGCGAGGGCGTGCAAGTGGCGGAGGCAGGCTACCTCCTCGAGGCCAATGCCGAGCGGCACCTCAAGACGCCCGATGAAATGGCGCGGCTGTTCCGTGACCACCCGCAGGCGATTGCCAACACGCTGGCCATCGCCAAGGCCTGCCGCTTCTCGCTCGATGAGTTGCGCTATGAATATCCCGAAGAGCCGATCCCCCGAGGCTCCACGCCGCAGGCCCATCTCACCCATCTCGCATGGGAGGGCGCGAAGGAGCGTTACCCTGAAGGCATTCCGGCCAGGGTGAAGCAGAATATCGCGAAGGAGTTGGTGCTTATCGAGAAGCTCAACTACGCGCCTTATTTCCTCACCGTGCACGATATCGTCCAGTTCGCCCGCCGGCAGGATCCGCCGATCCTGTGTCAGGGGCGGGGGTCGGCCGCCAATTCGACCGTTTGCTATGTGATCGGCATTACGGCGGTCGATCCCAACCAGATCGAGTTGCTGTTCGAGCGCTTCATCTCGGAGGAACGCAAGGAGCCGCCCGACATCGACGTCGACTTCGAGCATGAGCGGCGCGAACTCGTGATCCAGTACATCTACCAGCGCTACGGGCGCGAGCGGGCCGGGCTTGCCGCCACCGTCATCACGTATCGCGGCCGTTCGGCAGTGCGCGAGGTGGGAAAGGTCATGGGTTTGTCGGAAGATGTGACAGCGACACTCGCCGGCATCGTCTGGGGCCGCATGAAGGAGGAGATGCACGAAGGCCGCCTGAAGGAGGCAGGCCTTGACCCGGATGACCCGCTGCTCGCCAAGGTGATCGAGCTCGCGGATGAGATCGCGGGATTCCCGCGCCATCTCTCCCAGCATGTGGGCGGCTTCGTGCTGACCAAGGGCCGGCTGGACGAGACGGTGCCCATCGGCAATGCCGCCATGGAAGAGCGCACCTTCATCGAATGGGACAAGGACGACATCGATGCGCTGGGAATCCTCAAGATCGATATTCTGGCGCTCGGCATGCTCACCTGCATCCAGAAGAGCTTCGAGATGATGGAGGCATGGTACGGCGTGACATACTCTCTCGCCACGCTGCCGCGCGAGGATGAAGCGGTTTATGCCATGCTGTGCAAGGCGGATTCGGTCGGCGTGTTCCAGGTCGAAAGCCGGGCGCAGATGAACATGCTGCCGCGCCTCAAGCCGCGCTGCTTCTATGATCTCGTCATCGAAGTGGCGATCGTGCGCCCCGGCCCCATCCAGGGCGATATGGTGCATCCCTATCTCAGACGGCGCGATGGGCTTGAGCCTGAGGACTATCCAGCGCCACATCCTGACTTTGGGGCTCCTGATGAATTGCGCCAGGTGCTGGGCCGCACCAGGGGCGTTCCGCTGTTTCAGGAACAGGCGATGAAGCTGGCCATGGTGGCGGCGGAATTCACGGCGGGTGAGGTGAATGAGTTGCGCAAGGCGATGGCCACATTCCGCCGCCGTGGCACCATCGGCAGGCTTGAGCAGAAGATGGTGAGCCGCATGGTGGAACGCGGCTATGATGCCTCTTTCGCCGCGCGCTGCTTCAACCAGATCAAGGGCTTTGGCGAATATGGCTTTCCCGAAAGCCATGCCGCGAGCTTTGCGCATCTGGTCTATGTCTCGGCCTGGCTGAAGTGTCATTATCCGGAGGTCTTCGCAGCCGCGCTACTCAACTCGCAGCCCATGGGTTTTTATGCCCCCGCCCAGATCGTGCGCGATGCGCGCGAGCATGGGGTGGAGGTGCGGCCCGTGGACGTCACCTATTCGCGCTGGGATTCCAGTCTTGAAACGTCATCGCGCGGTGCGCGCGCCGCGCTGCGCCTGGGCTTGCGCGAGGTTGACGGGCTGAGAGCCGAGGATGCGGCCCTCGTCCTGCAATACCGCGCCCAGAAGAAACCC
>JBIIGF010000275.1:0-4038 GCA_044236665.1 Aestuariivirga sp.
CTGTCTCGGGATTGCGGGTCTGCCAGAAGACCATGATGCCCGCGCGCGCGAAGCCTATGAGCAGCACGAGCGATGACAGCAGGATCAGCGTCCAGACAGCGCCTGCGAGATGATGCGGGCGCATGGCATCGAGAACGAGAAGCTTGCCGATGAAGCCGGAGAAGGGCGGAAGCCCCGCAGCGGCAATGACGGCTGCGAAATAGAGTGAGGCCACGAGACCTGCCTGGGCCACGGGCGGTGCGGGGGTGAGGCTGTCATCGCCACCCTCGCGGCCGGAGCGCACGAGATCGACCACCAGAAACAGCATGGCGCCCGCAAGCGTGGAATGAATGAGGTAATAGAGGGCGGCTGCAGATGCTGCGGGTGTGAAGGCCGAGGCGGCGACGAGCAGGGTTCCGACCGAGCCGATGGTTGCCATGGCTGCCATGCGGCCGAGTGTCCGCGCGCCGAGAACACCAATCGCGCCGAGCGCCAGCGTCAGCATGGCTGCAGGCATCACGAACCCCGGCACAAGGTTTTCCATTGCGGGAGCCGAGGCGCCGAAGATCAAGGTGAAGACACGGATGATGGCGTAGGCGCCAACCTTCGTCATGATGGCGAAGAGTGCGGCCACCGGACCCGGTGCTTCCGCATAGGTGGCGGGAAGCCAGAAGTGGAGTGGGATCAGTGCGGACTTCACTGCAAAGACGAGAAGCAGCAGCACCGCCGCGACGCGGATCAGTGCTGTGTTGCCATCCGGTATTGCGGCCACACGCTCCGCAAGGTCCGCCATGTTGAGCGTGCCGGTGACGGCATAGATGGCACCCAGTGCGAAGAGAAACAGCGTGGAACCAAGCAAATTGTAGACAACATACTGCACGCCCGCCTTGAGGCGCCGCTTGCCCGCGCCATGGATCATGAGGCCGTAGGATGCAATCAGCAGCACTTCGAAAAAGACGAAGAGGTTGAAAAGGTCGCCGGTCAGGAAGGCGCCGGACAGGCCCAGTACCTGGAACTGCATCAGCGCATGGAAATGCCGGCCGCGCCTGTCCCATCCCGAGCCGATGGAATAGAGAACTGTTGCAAGTGCGATGGCGGCGGTGAGGGCCACCATGAGGGCCGAGAGGCGGTCCAGAACCAGTACGATGCCGAAGGGCGAAGGCCATGCGCCGAGTTCATAGGACTGGATGATGCCGGTGTTGCTCTCGATCAGCAGCCAGCCGCTGATGCCAAGCAAAACAGTAAGGCTCGCCACCGAGAAGACCCGCGCGAGTTCCAGATGGTGGCGGAGCGAAATGAGCATGACGGCGCCAACCAGCGGCGGCAGCAGCAGCGGGGCCGCGATCCAGTGGTTCATGGCTCCGCTCCGTCGTCGTCCTCGTCCATGTCGATGCGGTCTTCGCGGCTGGAGAGGTAGGATCCAAGTGCCAGCATGACCACAACCGCCGTCATGCCGAAGGAGATGACGATGGCGGTCAGCACCAGCGCCTGCGGCAGGGGGTCGGTGTAGCCCGTCTCCGTGCCTTGCCAGATCGGTGGCAGGTTCAGGGTAAGCCGGCCCGAGGCGAAGAGGAACAGGTTCACCGCATAGGAGAGAAGGGAGAGGCCGAGAATGACTGGAAATGTCCTCTGCTGCAGCACCATATAGCCGCCGCCTGCCGTGAGCACACCAACCGCGATGGAGATAAGATATTCCATGTCAGGCATCCTCCACGTCGCGCAGGCGGGAGGGATCGACATCCATTGGATAGGGGCTTGGGCGTTCGCCGCTGCGATGGGCAAGGCGTGACAGGCTGTGCAGCGCCAGCATCACCGCTCCCACGACGCAGAGGAAGACGCCGATATCGAAGGCAATGGCGCTCGCCAGTTCAAATTTCTCGATGAAGGGAAGCTTGAAATAACCAAAGCTGCTGGTCAGGAACGGATAGCCAAGCAGCACTGATCCGAGGCCGGTGAGCAGGGCCGCGAAGATTCCGGACGCGATGATGCCGTGATAGGGGAAGCGCTGGCGCGCCGTTGCCCAGTCAAAGCCGCTCGCCATGTATTGCATCAGCAGCGCGATCGACACGACCAACCCGGCGATGAAGCCGCCGCCCGGATTGTTGTGGCCGCGCAGGAAGATGTACAGCGCCACCAGTAGTGCGATCGGCATCATGACGCGTGTGGCGATCACCATCATGAGGGGGTGGCTGTCGCCCGCTTCGCCTGTGTCCGCAGGCCGCGCTGCCAGCCACTTGCCGGGGGCACCGGAGAGCAGCGCCTCGGTGAGCGCGTAGATCACGATGGCTGCAATCCCCAGCACGATGATTTCGCCGAATGTATCAAATCCGCGGAAGTCGACCAGAATGACGTTGACGACATTGGTGCCGCCGCCGCCCGGCTTGGCATTGGCGAGGTGGTAGGCGGAGATACTCTCCCCAATGAAGTTGCTGGCCTGGATCTGATAGGTGAGGAGGGCAGCGCCCAGCCCTGCGAACAGGGCGAGTGCCCCATCGCGCCAGCGCTTGCTGCCGGTGTTCTCGTGCGGGGTCGTCTTGGGCAGGAAGTTGAGTGCGAGCAGCAGCAGGATGATGGTGACGACTTCGACGGAGGCCTGGGTCAGCGCGAGGTCCGGCGCTGACAGGTAGGCAAAGGACAGGGAGACGATCAGCCCGATCACGCCGATGAAGATCAAGGCCAGCAACCGGTCGTGATGGACGCGCACGATCGCCGCCGTTGCTGCGGCAAGCAGGAGCATGCCGATCACCGGAACGGGTGTTGCCGGGAGGAAGCTTCGTGTTGCAGGAGATGCCGTGCCGCTGAACCATGCAGCAAAGCCCGCGAGGCTGACAGTCGCCAGGAAGATCGCGGTATAGCGTGTCATCGATCCATCATGCAGGGCTGCGGTGAGGCGTTCCGCGCCATGGGCGAGACGCGAAACCAGCATGTCGAAGATGGACTTGGCATCGGGGTGGGGGCCGCGTGCCCAGAGGCTGTGGAATCGGCCATAGGCCGCCAGCACGGCTGCGCCGCCGGCCAGTGCTGCGATGGAAATATAGAGAGCGGGCGTAAATCCATGCCAGAGCTTCAGCGTGTAGGTGGGCGGTGCTTCGCCGGTCAGGGCACCGGTAGCCACGGCAACGAGTGGCCCTGCGATGGCCTGGGGCTGAAGGCCGATTGCCACAGCGATGATGACCAGGAAGGCCGGCGCGATCCAGAAGCCGAGGCCCGGATCATGCGGCGTGGTTGGATAGTCATGGCGCTGAGGTCCAAAGAACACATGGGTGATGAAGCGGAAGGAATAGGCGGCTGAGACCAGCGCGCCCAGCCCGGCGAGTGCGGGGAGCAGCCAGGCCGAGCCCGCCAAGGGCGTATGCACGGCCTGTTCCAGCATCAGTTCCTTCGAGAGAAATCCGTTCAGCGGCGGAACACCTGCCATGGACAGCGCGGCGATAATGCCGAGCACGGATGTCAGCGGCATCAGGTAGCGCAGGCCGCCGTGGCGGCGGATGTCGCGTGTATGCGCCTCATGGTCGATGATGCCAGCCACCATGAACAGCGGTGCCTTGAAGGTGGCGTGGTTGATGATGTGAAAGACGGCGGCGAGGGCAGCAAGCGGCGTTCCGAAGCCGAGCAGCATGGTGATCAGCCCGAGGTGGCTGACGGTCGAGAAGGCGAGCAGCGCCTTGAGGTCATCCTTGAACAGGGCAATGAAAGCCCCGATCAGCATGGTCACGAGCCCGGTGGTGGTCACGATATAGAACCATTCCGGCGTTCCGGAGAGCACTGGCCAGAGCCTGGCCATCAAGAAGATGCCCGCCTTCACCATGGTTGCGGAGTGGAGATAGGCGGACACGGGTGTGGGAGCCGCCATGGCGTGCGGAAGCCAGAAGTGGAACGGGAACTGTGCCGACTTGGTGAAGCAGCCGAGCAGGATGAGGATCAGCGCGGGTAGATAGAGCGGGCTTGCCTGAATTGCCTGCTTCTGGGTCAGGATTACCGAGATGTCGTAGCTTCCCGCGATCTCTCCGAGCATCAGCATGCCGGCGATGAGTGCGAGCCCGCCCATGCCGGTGACGG
>JBIIGF010000276.1:0-4021 GCA_044236665.1 Aestuariivirga sp.
TTTCCGAGGAAGGCCCGCCCGATGTGCTCAGCCTGCGGTTATCCGGCAGCTCCCGGCCACTGGACCGATGCAGGGGCTGCCACCGCGCATGACAGGCTGCGGGGCCGCATGCGCCGCGCTCAGGTGCTGCAGACCGTGCTTCCACTCTACGGCCTCAAGGCCCATGATGGGGGCGAGGTGCCAGGCATTCAGGTTTCGACATTCTCCGGCAGCCAGACCATCGTGCGCGACCTCGGCGAGGTATGGGCGCTGGCCGAAAAGATCAGTGGCGGACCCATCGACCCGCTGGACCCGCGCTTCATCGGTGAAGAATGAGCGAGGCCGATGGCCGCATCCGCCTCACCGTGCTGGGCGGCTATCTCGGTTCCGGCAAGACCACCTGGCTTCGCCACCAGTTGCATGAAGGTCACTTCAGCCGGGCGCTCGTCATCGTCAACGAGGCGGCGGAAACCCCCGTTGATGATGCGTTGCTCGGCCAGTCCAACCGGCTCGAGGTGCTGGCTGGCGGCTGCGTGTGCTGCACGGCGAAGCAGGATCTGATCGACCTCCTCCGCCGCATCTGCGATGAGCGCAGCAAGGCGGGTCAGGGCGGCGGGCGGCTGTCACAGATCATTCTGGAGACAAGCGGCCTCGCTGATCCTGGCCCGATCGTCGAGGCGATCCGTTCCGACCCTGTTCTCGTCCATCACATCCTCGTCAGCGAGGTCATCGTCGTGGTCGATGCGCTGCATGGCCTGAGCCAGCTCCGGACGGAGCCGCTCGGCCGCCGCCAGATCGATGTTGCCGACCGCCTGATCATCACCAAGGCCGATGCCGCCGATGAAGCGTCTCTCAGGACGCTGATCGCCACCCTGAGGCAGATCAATCCGGGTGCTGTCATATCGGGTGCGGTCAAGGGCGTTGAGCATCCATTACCCGATAGTGCCGGGGTTGAGGCCGAGCCACTGCCGGACCTTTCGGGTGAAGCGCGGCCGCCGGTCTCGCCCACGCGCCTCCACCTTGACGAGACGATCGACTGGAGCGCCTTCACCGTGTGGCTCTCGGCCCTGCTGCATGCGCGCGGCGATGACATCGTGCGCGTCAAGGGCGTGGTGCGCACACCGGCCGGCCGCCTGCTGCTGCAGACCGTGCGCAAGATCGTGCAGTCACCGGAAATCCTGCCCGAACAGGCTGACCAGCGCGAAGACAACATGATCGTGCTGATCGGACGCGGCTATACGGAAAGCCAGCTGAAGCGCTCGCTTCAGTATTTCGCCGGTGTCACAGGCCCCAGTAAAGGCTGAGTTGCAGCGTCGTCCAGTTCTCGTCGGCGCCGATGTCGCGGAGCGCTTCGCCCGGCATGGCGAGGGAGGCGATGGCCTGAAGATAGAGATTGCGGTTGATGGCCCATCGGCCTGACAGCGTGACCTCCTGCCCAAGATCATGCGAGGTGAGCGACGCGAGGGCCGGATTGCCACCGATGTTGTTGAGTTCAGGTGCCGTCAGCTTGTGATAGTCGAAGGTGACGTTGAGGCTATCGACCGGCGCCACGTTCAGCTGAACGCGATGCGTGGCGAGGTTGGAATTGGCGGTGAGCTTGCCGAAGGAAATGCCCTGCAGCCAGATGCCGAGCCCGGTGTTGAGCAGGGGATCATAGCGCTCATAGGTCTTGGTGTCCGGGTCATCGCCAGAGAAATAAGCAAGGCGGTATGAGAGGCTTGGCGTCCACGGCCTGCCGCGCGCGATATAGCCCAGCGTGCCATAGCCGGCCCAGGCCATCAGGGCATGGTCCGGGTGGGACTGGTGCGCCGCCTCGCCCTCGAACCACACACCATCGGCCAGAATGTTCTTCCATAAGAGATGGCCCGACACCGTGTTGAGTCCCTGCCGCTGCAATGAAAGCCCATAGGGGTTGGCATAGAACGAGTCGGAGTGCGGAATGGTCATCAGCGTTGCGTCGAGTGCGAGGTCGTCGTTCAGGTTGTAGCTGACATTTCCACCGAGAAAGGTGCTGTCCGTTTCGAGCGATTCGATTTCGTCAGGATCGATGTAGAAGGCGTTGAAGCCCCAGCGGCCGAAGCGCCCCTCCGCCAGCACCGAGAAATCATTGGCAAGCCGCGGGCCCAGATAGGTGGCACCGCGCGGGCCGGCATTGGCCGAGCCCTTCACCAGATTGACGAGGAAGCCATCATTCAGCGTGTAGGTCTGGCGGCCCACCGAGATCTTCGCCTTGTTGCGGCTCGTGGCATCGGCAAAGAGCAGCCCTACATAGGCCTTCTCCACCGCATCGAAGTTGCGCGTGTCATCGCGGAAGATGTCCTGGCCTATTGACCATGTCTTCATGCCGGTCAGGGCACCGAAGGCATAGAGCGGCGCATCGCCCAGCTGCGCGGCAAAGCCGCCGCCGAGTTCAAGGCTGCCCTCCGTCCAGTTCGCTTGGCGGCCAGGCAAGTGACCGGCCAGCGGATTGAACCTGTTGAACAGTTCTGGTTGGCCGAACCACGGGTTGCTGTCCGAATAGACACCCAGCCCGCCCGCGACGATGGCAGTAACGAGGCTTCGCTCATCCTTGTAGAACACCGGGAAATCACCGAGCGCGCCGGTCAACACGCCCGAGGGGCCGGCGTCCGCCGCAACCGGCGGCGCGGCATCGACGAGGAACTCGACACGCAGGGCATTGGCGCCTGCGGGCAGCAGGCGGTAGTCCACCCGCGCGATGGCCGCGGCTTTCGTCATGGAGGCCGTGAGGCGGGCGATCTCGATCGTGCTGAAGCCGGTTCCCGGCAATCCACTGGCAAGCGCCCGAACGGTGGCGAGTGCCTGAGCATCCCGCGCCGTGTCGCCGCTCGTCGTCCTGAGCTTCACCACGACAGAATCAATGTCCACGCCTTCCGCCTGGCGTGGCTGCGTCAGGTAGTTGGGCTGGGCTGATGTTTCCTGTGCATGGGCTGGCCCGACCGCCAGAGCTGCCGCGAGCACGCAGGCTGCGGCAAGGCTTCCCCGGACCAGCCTTGGCATCGTCCTGCTATTTGCCGAACAGGCGGACGACGTTGCCGCCGCCATGGACATTGATGGTCTGGCCGCTCACCCAGCCGCTGGCGGGCGAGCACAGCCACAGCATGGCATTTGCCACATCCTCCGGCTTGCCGGGGCGCCCGGTGAGATTGTCGGGATGTGACAGGCGCTGCTGCATTTCGGGGTCGATGCCGGCATCGCCGTAGCCTGCGGTCATCACGGTGCCGATCAGCACATTGTTGACGCGCACTTTCTTCGCCAGCAGATGGGCGATGGACACCATCATCTGGTTCAGCGCCGCCTTGGCGGTGGCATAGGCGAGGATGTCATAGGCCGGGGCGGCGGACGACATGGAGCCGGAATTGGTGATCGTGGCATTCTTCGCCTGCAGCAGGTGCGGGAGGCACGCCATGCTCATGCGGTAGGCGCTGATCGTGTTGAGCTTGTAGGAGGCGATGAAGGCCTCCTCGGTGATGGCGGCCGGATCATCGTGGCGGCCGCCCCAGCCCACATTGTTGACCAGTGTCGAGATGCCGCCGAAGGCCTTGACGGTGGCGTCTACGGTGGCGGCGATGTCATCGGCGGAGGTGACGTCGCACTTGATGCCGCGGCAGTCATTGCCGGTTTCCTTGTGGATCGCGGCGGCGGTGTCATTCGCCATGCCGCCATTGAGATCGGCGATCATCACCCGGGCACCGGCGCCCGACAGTGTCCTGGCAATGCCAGCGCCAATGTTCTGCGCGCCGCCCGTGATGAGCACGCTGTGCCCGTTCATCCGAAAATCGGCGAAAGCGTCATAAGCGGTCATGAGAGATTCCCTTGTTTCGAAGCGATGTGAAGAACCGCGCTGGCGTGGCGCGGTGGTTCAATCCAGTTCCTGAATGCCGCCGCCAGATACGGTAAGAACCTGCCCGCTCACCCAGCTTGCCGCGGGTGAGCACAGGAACAGCGCGGCATTGGCGATGTCATCCGCCTGACCGAGCCGCCCGAGGGGCGTGTGCTTCAGCATGGCCTTCTCGATCTCCGG
>JBIIGF010000277.1:0-4005 GCA_044236665.1 Aestuariivirga sp.
CCTGCAGGAAACAGTTCCAACGGGTTTACCATCATTCCACTTTTTCGGACCTGCCCCTGGGGCAGAGCGTGGAAATCGTCGAATTATTTATCAGCCGTCTTCGGCCCATCAACCCGCGCGAAGGGGTTGGAGGGGCGGACGGGCTTCGGCTTGGCTTTCGGCATGGGCAACAGCCCTTCGCGCTGGGCTTGCTTGCGGGCCAGCTTGCGCGCCCGGCGCACCGCCTCGGCCTGCTCGCGGATGCGGCGCTCGGAGGGCTTTTCATAGGCCGACCGGGCCTTCATTTCTCGGAACAGCCCCTCACGCTGCATCTTCTTCTTCAGAAAGCGCAGGGCCTGGTCAATGTTGTTGTCACGGACAAAAATCTTCAATGCATCATTCTCCTGATCAGCTGAGTGACTTCGCCTTGCGCCGGAACAGCTGGTAGCCGTTTTCGGCAATGCCTGGCGCGATCGCCTCCCGCTGGAGGCCATGCGGAAGTTTTTCGCCGGGTTTCACGACGCCGAAGCGCCGCCATGGGGCAAGGCTTTCCGGCAAGCCTGCGGGCTTGTCACCCGTCGAGAAGCAAAACAGGCCCTTGGTCTTCGTTGACCGGTAGAGATAGATCGTCGCGGACAGCGTCACACCGGCCTCCTCAAAAAATGGCACATAAAACAAGCAGCGCCGGTGCAGAACACCGACGCTTCTTTCACCGCGCCTTCCGCCACCAGTACATCCGTGGCTCGCAGTCAGAACGGTTCAATTGTTGTTTAAGCAGCCTGGAGCCGATCGGCCGAAGACTTGCCATTCCGGCGGTCGGTCACGATCTCGTAAGACAGCTTCTGACCTTCGTTGAGGCTGGTCCAGCCCGCCCGTTCGACAGCACTGATGTGAACAAACACATCCGGGCCGCCCGCGCTCTGCTCAATGAAGCCAAAACCCTTCTGGGAATTGAACCACTTCACAGTACCTGTTTGCATAACGAATCCTTTTGATAAAAAACGCACGACTCTTGCCTGCTGTCGTAGCAGGGCAAAATCACCGATGTTCTGGAGAAGAATGAGCTCGTGCACACAAAAGGAACGCGAGACTTAGCCATCAGGCCAAAATTTCGATAATCCGCATATATGCCACCATCAGGCGAATTACAACCCAATCTGCAAAAAAAGAATGCATCGGACGAAGAAACTTGCCGCGAGCTACACGCTCACGGCAGTTGGTCGAACACCTCCAGCGCCTTGGCGGCATAGACGGCACCGGGGCCACCTGCCATCTCGACAGAGACAGCCAGCATCTCCGCCAGTTCCTCGCGCGAGGCCCCGTGCTTCTTCGCGGCAGCGGCATGATAGACGATGCAGTCTTCGCAGCCCTTGGCTACCGCGATGGCAACCGCGGTCAGTTCCTTGATGGCAGGGGAAATCTTCCCCGCGCGGGTAGCGGCAACGGTCAGGCCATTGAAGGCCATCATCGTCTGCTTTTCCGCCTTGAACAGGCCCATCAGCCTGGCATTCACGCCCTCGAGCTTTTCCTTCGCATCCGCCATGGCGGCCTCCAATCCTAGAACAGGGCCTTGCCATTCTCTTTCGAGAAGGCATGCCACTTGGCTGTGTTGACGGTCATGTAGCAGGTCTCGCCCTCATGGCCTTCGAACTCCGTTGAGGTTTTCACCCGGATGCGGCAGTCGTCGAGATCGACATCGACGATCATGTCGCCACCAAGAAGCTCGGTGACGAAAATCCTGCCGGTCACATGAGGTCCGTCGGGCTTGGTCATCGAGATCGACATTGCGTCTGGCCGCACCCCCATGCGCAACATGTCGGCCTTCGCCTCCGATGCGATGCGGCGCTGCTGCTCTTCGTTCACCGGAATGGCGAAATTCTGATGCGTGAAATAAGTGTGCCCGCCCCTGCCCTCAATTCCGACATCGACGAAATTCATCGCCGGCTCGCCGACGAAACCGGCAACCCACGCATTGACGGGATGGTTGTAGACTTCGCGCGGCGTGCCAAGCTGCTGCAGTTCGCCCTCATACATGACGGCAATGCTGTCAGCCATCGACATGGCTTCGAGCTGATCATGCGTCACATAGATCATCGTGGTGCCCAGCGTGCGCTGGAGATGCTTGATCTCGCCGCGCATGTGGGCGCGGAGCTTGGCATCGAGATGCGCGATGGGCTCATCGAAGAGGAACAGGTTGGGCTCGCGCACGATGGCGCGGCCGATGGCAACGCGTTGCTTCTGGCCGCCCGAGAGTTCCTGCGGGCGCCGCTCCAGGAGATGGGCGATCTCGAGCAGCTTCGCCGCCGCCGTTACCCGCTCCTTGATGCGGGCGCTGTCCTGGCCGCGCAGCTTCAGCGGATTGGCCATGTTCTCATACACCGTCTTGTGCGGGTAGAGCGCATAGTTCTCGAACACCATGGCCACGTCGCGGTCCTTGGGGGCGAGGTCGTTGACGGGCTTCTCGTCGAACAGGATCTGGCCGGAAGAGATATGCTCCAGTCCCGCCACCATGCGCATGGTGGAAGACTTGCCGCAACCCGACGGACCGAGGATGGACAGGAAGGAGCCATCCGGGCATTCGATGTTGAGGTCCTTGACGGCGGGCATATCGCCGTACTTCTTCCAGACGTTCCTGAAGGATACCTTGGCCATTTGAAGCTCCTGCTATTCCTTGACCGCGCCCATGGTGAGGCCGGTGACGAGATATTTCCGAATGACGAGACCGAGGAACATCATGGGCAGCGTCGTGACGACGCCTGCCGCCATGATCTGCCCCCACTGGATGTTCTGCGGCTGCACGAGTTCGCGCGTGGCGGCGGGAAGCGTCTTGGCGCCGCCGGATCCGATGATCGCCGCGAACAGATAGTCATTCCAGGCGAACAGGATGCAGAGCACCACGAAGGCGCCGATGCCCGGTGCCACCAGCGGCAGGATGGCGCGCAGGGCCTGCAGCCGTGTGGCGCCATCCACCATCTGCGCTTCCTCGATCGCATAAGGTACATTGTCGAAGAAGCCCTTGAGGATCCAGATGGCAAAGGGAAGGTTGAACGTCGTGTAGGCGAGGATCAGCCCCGGCAGGGTTCCCACCAATTCAAGCTGGCGGAAGATCCAGTAGAGCGGCACCATCACTGCCACCACGGGCGCCATGCGGGTCGAGATGATCCAGAAGAACAGGTCATTCTTGCCCTTGAAGTCGATGCGCGACAGCGAATAGGCGCACATCGACCCGAGGATGACGGAGACGACCGCCGAGCCGCCCGCCGCGACCAGCGAGTTGAACAGATAGGTCGAGAAGCCGAGATTGGCGAAGAGTTCGTAATAGTGCTTGGTCGTCGGCGTGAATTCGAAGAACACCGTGACACCCGCCCAGTCCCCCACCGCCGGAAGCTTGAAGGCTTCCAGCAGGTCCTTGAAGGAGGACATGAACATGATGAACAGCGGCAGCACCGTCCACACCACATAGAAGGCGAGGAACACGACGGAAAACCACCTGAAGGCTTTCGATGCCGGGGTCTCGTATTGGATGACTTCGCGCGAGGCCATGACTTAAGCCTTTCTGGGCTGCTGCCGGTCGAAGACGCGGACCAGGAGCATTCCGAGAATGATGGTGACGATCAGAAGGATGAGGGCAATCGCGGCACCACGCCCCAGCTTGAAGAACTTGAACGACACCTCGAAGAGATAGACGGGCAGGATCTTCGTTGCGTTGCCGGGGCCGCCGCCGGTGAGCACCAGCACAGAGTCGATGAAGCGGAAGTTATCCATGAAGCGGAGCATGATGGCGATGAGCAGCACCGGGTAGAGGTTGGGCAACGTCACCGAGATGAAGTTGCGGAACGGCGAAGCGCCGTCCACCATGTTGGCTTCGAGCTGATCCTGCGGCACGCGCTTCAGGCCGGCGAGCGTGATCAGCGTGATCAGCGGCGTCCACTGCCAGACATCCACCAGCACGAGCCCGATCATGGCGGTGCTGGCGCTGGCCAGAATGGACTTCGGGCCGAGGATGCCCATGCTCTGCAGCAGCCA
>JBIIGF010000278.1:0-4002 GCA_044236665.1 Aestuariivirga sp.
CCATCTGGTAGCCCGGCACTGATCGTGGCACCGCCCGGCAGGCTCACCGCCGCCGCGCCGCCGTTCGTTCCCGTCACGTCGCCCTCGAGGAAATTGGTCTCACCGATGAAGTTGGCGACGAAGCGGTCCGATGGGCGGTCATAGATGTCGCGCGGCGAACCGACCTGCAGGATCTTGCCCTTGCTCATCACCGCGATGCGGTCTGACATGGTCAGGGCTTCTTCCTGGTCGTGGGTCACGAAGATGAAGGTGATGCCGGTTTCATGCTGCAGGCGCTTCAACTCAATCTGCATGTCCTTGCGCAGCTTGTAGTCGAGTGCCGAGAGCGGTTCGTCCAGCAACAGCACCTTGGGCTGTGGGGCGAGAGCCCGCGCCAGCGCCACGCGCTGCTGCTGGCCACCGGAAATCTGGCTGGTGCGGCGGTTGGCAAGCTCTTCCATGCGCACGAGCTTCAGCATCTCGGACACGCGGGCCGCGATCTCGGCCTTTGGCTTTCCCAGCATCTCGAGGCCGAAGCCGATGTTCTGCGCCACCGTCATGTGCGGAAACAGCGCATAGCTCTGGAACACCGTGTTCACCGGCCGCTTGTAAGGCGGCAGCGGAGCAATGTTCTCGCCATAGAGCAGGATTTCCCCCTCGGTGGGAAAGTCGAAGCCGGCGATCAGGCGCAGCAAGGTGGTCTTGCCGCAGCCCGAAGGCCCGAGCAGCGTAAAGAACTCGTTTTCGCGGATCGACACGGAAACATTGTCGAGCGCCCTGACAGTGTCCTGCCCCGCCCCCTGAAACTGCTTTGTGACGCCCTTCGCTTCGATGGCCGTCTGGCTGGATGCCAAGATCTTTCCTCCCCGCACATTTTCCATGTGCTTGTTATGCCTCATCCTATGACGGGAAATGCCATCTTGCCAATGGGGTCGATAACAGGGCGCTGTTACACGGGTTCCCCCGGGTGCCCCGGGGCTTCAGATCGACCAGCCGCCGTCAATCACGAAGGTCTGGCCCGTGACGAAGGCTGCCTCGTCGCTGGCGAGATAGACCACCAGCATGCCGATCTCGTCGGCCCGCGCCATGCGGCCCATGGGCTGGCGGGCGATGAAGGCGCTCCTGGCGGCGTCATAATCGCCGGTGGCCTTGAGGCGTTCGGTAAGCGAGGGGCTGTCCACCGTGCCGGGGCAGATGGCGTTCACCCTGATGCCCTTGGGCGTATAGTCAGCAGCCAGCGCCTTGGTCATGCCGATCACGGCGGCCTTGGTGGCGCCATAGACGAAACGGTTCGGCACGCCCTTGATGGAGGACGCAGCGGAAGCCATGTTGATGATGACGCCGTTGCCCCGCGCCAGCCAGCCCGGCATGAAGGCCTTCATCATGCGGAAATGCGCCTTGACGTTGAGGTCAAAGGAGAAGTCCCAGTCCTTTTCCTCCGTTTCCATGATGGTGCCGGCATGCACATGGCCGGAGCAGTTGAACAGGATATCCGGCGTGCCGACGCGCTGTGCCGCAGCATCGATCTCGGCCTGCTTCAGCACATTGAGGGTGAAGGTCTCGATCCCCGCCTGCTCGCGCGCGAGCGAGGCCAAGGCCTCGGCATTGATGTCGGTGGCCCACACCTTGGCCCCCTCCTTCGCCATGCAGATGGCGGCGGCGCGGCCGATGCCCTGGCCAGCCGAGGTGACGAAAGCGGTTTTTCCTGCAAGCCTTCCGGCCATGGACTTCTCTCCCCTGACGCGTTCTATTGTGCCCCCATCACTACCGCCTCCCGATGAGAGTTGTCCATGCGCAACGACGATATCTGCTATCTGACGGCCATCGAGGCCGCCGCCCTGTTCCGCAAGCGCAAGCTTTCACCCGTTGAATTGCTGTCCGCCATCATCGCGCGGGCCGAACAGGTGAACCCGAAGATCAATTGCTTTGCCGATTGCTATTTCGACGAGGCCCTGGCACGTGCCAGGCAATCGGAAGCCCGATTCATGAAACGGGGGGCTGAAACCTTGCCGCTCGAGGGTATTCCGCTCGCGGTGAAGGATGCCCAGCGCGTGGCGGGCAAGCGCACCACGCAAGGCTCGCTCATCCTCAAGGACTGGGTGGACGATCACTCCGACCCGATGATCGAGCGCTTGCAGAATGCAGGCGCCAATGTCTTCGCGCGCACCACCACCCCGGAATTCTGCCTCTCCGGCATCACCGCCTCGCGCATCTGGGGCATCACGCGCAATCCGTGGAACACCGACTGGGGGCCGGGCGGCTCGTCCGGCGGTTCGGGCGCAGCATTGGCAGCGGGCCTTGCAACATTGGCCACGGGCACCGACATCGGCGGCTCCATCCGCATTCCGGCCGGGGCCTGCGGCATCGTCGGCTACAAGCCGCCGCATGGCCGCAACCCGGATGGGCCGCCCGCCAATTTCGACGTCTTCAACCATTGCGGCCCCATGACGCGCAGCGTGGCCGACGCGGCGATGATGCAGAACATCACATCTGGCCCGCACCCCCTCGACCATGACTCGCTCCGACAGAAGGTGAAGCTGCCGCTGGCGGCCTCCGGTATCAAGGGGCTGAAGATCGCCTTCTCGGTGGATCTCGGCTATGTGCCCGTCGAGGAGCCGGTGCGCAGGAACATGCTGGCGGCGCTCGATGTGTTCCGCGATCTGGGTGCGAGGGTCGAAGAGGTGGACCTCGGCTGGACGAAGGCCGTGGAGGCGAACGGCCTTCACTGGTACAACACCATGCATTTCGGGCGGCAGACCATCTGGCACCAGAAGGACAATGCCGACCTGATGACTGACTACGCGCTGAAATTCGCGGAGATGGCGAAGCGCATGACCGGGATTGACGACGTGCACAAGGTGTTCGAGCAAGCCCACCGCATGTACCAGACGCTGGGCCCGGTGCTCGACACGCATGACGTGTTCATCTGCCCCACCAACAACGCACCCGCCATCAAGGCCGATCATGATCCCTTCGACCCCGGCTTCACGGTGGCCGGACAGAAGGTCGATGCGGAATATGGCTGGGTCATGACCCACCAGTTCAACATGCTGCGCAATTGCCCGGCCCTGTCGCTGCCTTCGGGCCATGCCGAAACCGGCGTCCCGACCGGAATTCAGATCATCGGGCGCACATTCGATGATGCCCGCGTCTTCAAGGCAGCGCTTGCCTATGAGAAGGCGGTGGGCGGCTGGTATGGCTCCAGCGCAACGCGCCCGGTGCTGTGATGGGCATGACCGGTCACTGCCTGTGCGGCGCGGTTGGCTTTGAAACCGCCACACCCCCCATCAAGGTGATGCACTGCCACTGCAGCATGTGCCGCAGGCAATCCGGCGCGGGCTTTGCCACCTATGCGATGTTCCATGCGGCCGATGTCAGGTTCCACGGGCAGCCTCCGGTGCTCCGCCGCTCCTCATCCGTGGCGCAGCGCGGCCATTGCGGCACCTGCGGCAGTCCGGTGAGCTTCCTCTATGATGGGGAACCGGAACGCATCTACCTCGCGGCGGGCCTGTTCGACATGCCGGATGCTCTGTCGCCCGCCGAACATTGGCACGCGGAGGGGGAACTCGCCTGGCTGCATCTTGCCGATGGCCTGCCGCGCCTCACGGGCCAGCCCGAAAGCTGATACTTTGAACCAGCGGCAGAAGCGCCTATCTGTTGTCCATGGGCGCATCATTGACCATCGGGCACATCGCCGGAACCTCGGTCCGGCTGCACATCACATTCCTGCTGTTCCTCGCATGGATCGGCGCCAGCTACTATCTTTCTGGCGGCATGGCGGCGGCGGTCGATGCGGTGGTGTTTCTCATTCTCGTGTTCCTGTGCGTGACGCTGCATGAGTTCGGCCATATCGCCATGGCGCGGCGCTTCGGCATCCGGACGCCGGAGGTGATCCTCTCGCCCATCGGCGGCATCGCAAGCCTTGAGAAGATCCCCGAGCAGCCGCGCCAGGAATTGCTGGTCGCCATCGCCGGGCCGCTGGTCAACGTGGCAATCGCCCTGCTGCTGATGGTGGTTTTCGGG
>JBIIGF010000280.1:0-4001 GCA_044236665.1 Aestuariivirga sp.
CGGGATGGCAACACGGCCATCGCGCTGCCCACTGATGAATTGCTGTCCCTCATGCGGCAGTACGGCAGGATGTGACAGGCCGCTTGTGGCCATTTCCGTTGCGGACGAAGTGGTGTAGTATTGAGCTTTCAAACAGGAGAAAACGCGCCATGACAACCAACGTCGGAAGGTTCGACCGTGTCATCCGGATCGTCTTCGGCCTCGCGCTGCTGTGGTTTGCGCTGTTCGCAGCACCCACCGGCTACAACTGGATCGGCTGGATCGGCATCGTACCGCTGTTCACGGCCCTCATGGGTTATTGCCCGCTCTATTCGCTGATCGGCGTCAACACCTGTGGCGCACTGCGCGACTAGCCATCGGCGCGGTGGTTCTGCTGGGTGCGCGTCAGAACCTTGCGCACCACCAGCATGCCCGCTGCCATGGCGGCCACGAACAGAACCGACGGCCAGAAGCCGAAGACGAGCGAGGCGATTGCAGGCCCGGGGCATAAGCCTGTAAGGCCCCAGCCTATTCCGAACAAGGCCGCGCCCGCAAGAAGCCTGCGATCGATGAAGCAGGCCTCGGGCAGGTGGAAGCTTTCGGCAAACAGCGGCTGCGGCCTTTTCATCACGGCCCGGTAGCCGAAGAAGGTAATGGCGAGCCCTGCCCCCATGACGAACATCAGCGTCGGGTCCCATGTTCCGAAGATATCGAGGAAGTTCTGCACCTTCATCGGGTTCACCATGCCCGACAGTGCCAGACCCACGCCGAAGACAGTGCCGGAAAGAATGGCGGTAAGGCGGTCCATCATCAGCCTCCGATCACGTGGCGCATCAGATAGACGGTGACTACGGCCACCGCCATGAACATCAGCGTCGATGAGATGCTGCGCGGTGAAAGCCTCGAAATACCGCAGATGCCATGGCCTGAGGTGCAGCCCGAACCAAGGACGGTACCCGCCCCGACGAGCAGGCCCCCGATGATGGTGGTGGCGGGATTGCCGGGGAAGGCGATGCTGCCGGCATCGAACCCGCCCAGCAGCGCGGTGAGCGCGGTGCCGATCAGAAGCCCTGCAAGGAACAGGAGCCGCCAGCCTCCCTCACTGAGTGCCTGGCCCGAAATGACGGAGGCGAAGATTCCAGATACGCCAGCGATGCGGCCAAGCCCGGCCATCAGCATCACGGCTGACAGGCCGATCAACGCCCCGCCAAGCGCCCCCGAAACTGGTGTGAAATCCGTCATGACCGGCTGCCCTCCGTAAGATGCATCAATAGCGTCATCCTACAGCCAGCCTGTGGCCTGCCTCAATGCCCGAATGACCGGTGGAAAAGACCCGGGCGGCAGCCCGGGTCTGGTCCTGATGCGTCAGGGTGTGGTCTGGCCTTCGGCCGGGGCCTGTTCGTCCTCGGGTTGGGATTCGTTCGCGTCATCGCCGGAGTTGCCCCAGCCCTGTCGCATGTGCTCGCCCATGCCCTGACCCATGCCCTGACCCATGCATTGGCCGTCGCCCTTGTTGAGGCGCTTCATCCGCCGGTCTTCAGGCCCCAGCGCGCCGTCATTGTTCGTGTCACGCTGCTCAACCATGTCGGACATTGGCGCCTGATATTCCTGCAGCGTCACCTGGGCGTTGCCGTCCTTGTCGAGGAACTGGAACTCGCGCACCATCATCTGATTGCGGCCCTTGAGCCACAATTGCCTGAATTCCTCGAGGGACAATGTACCGTTCTTGTCGGCGTCGAATTCGGCAAGCCATTGCTGGCGGTTCTGGTCGATCTCCGCCTGCGTGACCTTGCCATCCTTGTCGGCGTCGTAACGCTCCGTCATCTGTGGGCCAATCATGCCATGGCCGCGGCCTTTGCCGCTGTGGCAGCCACCACCCATGCCACCGCCCATCATGCCATATCCATGTCCCATGTCGGCACTGGCAAGCCCGGCGAGACCGCCCAGCGTCAACAGGCCCGCTGCCGCAGCGGCAGTGATGATCTTGGTCTTCCTCTGCATCGTGGATGCTCCTTTGTTAAGCGTCGATGCAGATAAGACGGGCCACGTGGCCTTGTTCCGTCGCAAGCGTGATATGACGTTCCCGCAGGTTAGCGGATCAGTTCACGCATGGCCCGGTCGATGCCATCGAGTGTCAGCGGGAACATGCGGCCATCGAGCGCGCGCGACACGAGGCTGATCGAGGCCGAGTAGCCCCAGTATTTCTCCGTAGACGGATTGAGCCATACGGCCTTCGGATAGGTTGCCGTGATGCGCTGAAGCCAGGTGATGCCGGTCTCTTCATTCCAGTGCTCGACAGAGCCACCTTCATGCGTCAGTTCGAAGGGGCTCATCGATGCATCGCCGACAAAGATCACCTTGTAGTCATGCGGATAGGTGTGGAGAAGCTGCCAGGTGTCGATCCGCTCGGCGCTGCGGCGGCGGTTGTTCTTCCACACGCTTTCATAGACACAGTTGTGGAAGTAGAAATACTCAAGATGCTTGAATTCGCTGCGCGCCGCCGAGAACAGTTCCTCGCACACCCGGATGTGCGGGTCCATCGAGCCACCGACATCGAAGAAGATCAGCACCTTCACCGTGTTGCGCCGTTCCGGCACCATCTTCACATCGAGAAAGCCCTGCCGTGCGGTGGAGCGGATCGTGCCGGGAAGGTCGAGTTCGTCCGCAGCGCCCGAACGCGCGAATTTGCGCAGGCGCCGCAGCGCCACCTTGATGTTGCGGGTGCCGAGTTCCACCGTGTCGTCGAGGTCCTTGAACTCCCGCTTGTCCCAGACCTTCACGGCTGAATTGTTGCGGTTCCTGTCCTGCCCGATGCGCACGCCTTGCGGATTGTAGCCATAGGCACCGAAGGGCGAGGTTCCGGCCGTGCCGATCCATTTGCTGCCGCCCTGGTGGCGGCCTTTCTGCTCCTCAAGGCGCTTTTTCAGCTCCTCCATGATCCGGTCAAGACCACCGAGCGCCTTGACGAGTTTCTTCTCATCCTCGGTCAAGTGCTTCTCGGCCATCTTGCGCAGCCATTCTTCCGGGATCTCAGCCAGCAACTCATCGGCGGAGACGGAAATCCCCTTGAAGACATGGGCGAAGATGCGGTCGAAGCGGTCGAGGTTGCGCTCGTCCTTCACCAGCGCCGCGCGGGCGAGATAGTAGAATTCCTCGGTCTGGTATCCGGCCAGGCCTTCGCCCAGCGCCTCGATCAGGGTCAGATATTCCTTGAGGGAGACAGGAACGCCGCCGCCGCGCAATTCGGTGAAGAAACGGAGGAACATCAGGGCTCCCGTGCGGTGATGACGGGATAGCCGGTGGCTTCCGCCTCTTCCGGTGCCTTGCTGCAGAAGGCTTCACGGTCCTTCTTCGCCTCGAAGGAGAAATCCTCGTAGAAGCTGTTGAGCGGCTGCGAGAGGAGGGAGGCGAGCCCTGCTATGTCATATTCGTGGAAGTGCTCGAACAGGACCTTCTTCACATACGCATTCACCTGGAAGCGGCCGGCGCATTGGTCCTCCGCCACATCGAGCAGCGCCACGGCCATGGCGATGCGCGTGCCGCGGTTGGTGGCGTCGGCAGGCTGCGGCACGAGCAGCATCAGCATGAGCGTCAGTGAGGTGAGACGCCACTTCATTGCGCAGCCTCGCCGGGCGCGGCGGAGACGAGTTCCTTCAGCAGGCTGCCGAGCGTGTCCTTGGCAGAGGCTTCCTGTGGAATGGGGCGGCAGACATCGCGCGCGGCAAGGCCGACGCGCGCGGTGAGAATGCCGTTCACCGTGCCTTCGCCGAAGCGTGCCGAGAGGCGGCCCAGAAGACCCTTGCCGACGACATGCTGGATCAGATTGTCGGAAAGCGCGATGCCACCGGTGACGGCAAGATGGCTGACGACCATGCGCGCCAGCCTGAGGGTCGACAGGGTCGAGGGCCGCCCGCCATAGAGGGTTGCCAGCTCGCGGATCATGCGCAGGTTCTGGGCGGCGACCATCACGATATCGAGTATGGCTGTCGGGGCGACCGTGGTGAGCAGCGTGATGCGCCGCG
>JBIIGF010000279.1:0-4001 GCA_044236665.1 Aestuariivirga sp.
TGCTCCAACTGGTCTTCCGTCATCAGACCTTCGGCCAACACGACATCGCGGATGCTGCGGCGGGACTTCAGCGCCAGCTTGGCCACGCGGCTGGCCTGCGCATAGCCGATATAGGGGTTGAGCGCGGTGACGGTGACAAGCGACCCCTCGAGAAGTTCGGCGCAGCGTTCCCGGTCGGCCTCGATGCCGATGATGCATTTCTCGCGCAGCACCGTCATGCCGCGGATGAGCATCCGCATGGACTGCAGGATGTTGAGCACCAGAACCGGCTCCATGGCATTGAGCTGCAACTGGCCGGATTCGGCGGCCAGCGTCACAGTCAGGTCATTGCCGATAACCTGATAGGCGATCTGGTTGACGACCTCCGGAATGACGGGATTGACCTTGCCCGGCATGATTGAGGAGCCGGCCTGCACCGCTGGCAGCCGGATTTCGCCGAGACCCGCGCGGGGACCGGAGTTGAGCAAGCGCAGATCATTGCAGATCTTGGAGAGCTTAACGGCAATGCGCTTCAGCACGCTCGAAAAGGTAATGAAGGCGCCGAGGTCGGATGTCGCTTCAATCAGGTCTGCCGCGGGTACCAGCGGAACATCCGAAACTTCGGCCAGATTACGGATCACCCGTTCGGAATAGCCTTCCGGCGTATTGATGCCGGTGCCAATCGCGGTTCCACCGAGATTGACCTCGCGCAGCAGCTTCGCAAAATCCCGCAAACGCTCGATGTCTTCACCGACCGTCACCGCAAAGGCGCGGAATTCGGAACCAAGCCGCATGGGCACCGCATCCATCAACTGGGTGCGGCCCACCTTGATGATGTCGTCAAACTCCACCGCCTTTTCCAGCAGTGCATCCTTCAGCAGTTGCTGGCTCTCGATCAGTTCCGGGCAGGCGCGCAGCATGGTGAGCCGCACTGCCGTGGGATAAACGTCATTTGTCGACTGCGACAGGTTCACATGGTCATTGGGGTTCACCACGGCATAATCGGCGCGCGGCTTGCCGAGCAGCTTGAGGGCAAGATTGGCGATCACCTCGTTGGCATTCATGTTCGTCGAGGTTCCAGCACCGCCCTGCAGCATGTCGACCACAAAATCCTTATGGCCATCTCCCGCAATGAGAAGATCGCAGGCCGATATGATGGCCGCGGCGATGTCGGGCCTCAGCGTGCCCAAGTCCCGGTTGGCCAGCGCTGCCGCCTTCTTCACCATGGCAAGCGATTCGATGAGTTCGGGGAAATGCGAAAGCTTGATCCCCGTTATCGGGAAATTCTCCACCGCACGTGCCGTGTGTATGCCGTAATCAGCATCTGCGGGGATTTCCATTTCACCGATAGAGTCCTTCTCGATTCTCACACGCGGCATTGCGAATCTCCCGTTGAAATATCGGTAATCTAGCCCGCATTCCGGCTGGTTGGAATCACCTGGGTACCGGTCTGGGGCGAATTGCAGACCCTATTTCTTGCTCTATAATGCGTATGTTCAACCTCCCTGCGGCAACGGAAATGGCCGAATAATGAACCTGCCGCTCAAGCCGGATGGCAGACAATCCGAAACGGCTCTTCTGGTACAGCGCGGGGTCTCGCGGCTATTGCGGGCATCTGGCTTTGCCGTGCTGCCGGAATTCACGCTCGCCTCCGGCCGGAGAGTGGACATCATCGGCCTGAATGGAAGTGGGGAAATCTGGATCATCGAGATAAAGTCATCACCCGGGGATTTCCGCTCAGATGACAAGTGGCCTGAATACCGTGACTATTGCGACCGTCTGTTCTTCGCCATTCCCACCAGCATGGCGCCGGAAACAATGCCCGGAGACGCAGGTCTCATCATCGCCGACAGCTGGGGCGCTGACATCCTCCGCCATCCGGAAGCGGAAAGCCTGCACGCCGCGCGCCGCAAGGCAGTGACGCTGGCCTTCGCCCGTGCAGCCGCCCTGAGGCTGCATGGGTTGCAGGACCCGCTTGCCGGAACCTGAACTTACTTGGGCGCGCGCTTGGCCAGAATGCGCTGCAGCGTGCGGCGGTGCATGTTGAGGCGGCGGGCTGTTTCGGATACGTTGCGGCTGCAGAGTTCGTAAACCCGTTGGATATGTTCCCATCGCACCCGGTCGGCCGACATCGGGTTATCAGGAAGCGCCGCGCGGCTCTCGTTGTCACCGACGAGCGCGCCATAGACAGCATCAGCATCGGCAGGTTTGGCCAGATAATCGATCGCGCCGAGTTTAACCGCCGTGACGGCCGTGGCAATATTGCCATATCCGGTCAGCACCACGGCCCGCGCTTCCGCCCGGGCCTGGTGCAACGCCTCGATCACGTCGAGACCACTTCCATCGGCAAGGCGGAGATCCACGACCGCAAACAAAGGTGCTGCGCGTTTGACATGTGCCACACCCTCCGCCACCGACTCCGCCGTCAGTACCTCAAAGCCGCGCGTTTCCATGGCGCGGGCAAGCCGCGTCAGGAATGGCTTATCGTCATCAACGAGCAGCAGTGTCTTTTCGCCGGGGAGTGAGGTTTGGGTCATTGCGGCCTGGCTGGCAGTTTCCTGATCATCATGCGGTGTGTAGACGCTCGGCAGTTCTGGTTCAATGTATACGCATTCTGCCGATCGTGAGATCAGCGCCGCCCAAGGTCTATGACGCTGCGGGGCCACGCCACGTGCACCACCGCGCCATGTTCCGGCGCTGGCCGGTTCGCCAGCGACACGGCAGCCCCAGAGCGTTCCAGCAGGGTCTTGGCGATGAAGAAACCGAGCCCCATGCCGCCATGCTGACTGCCCTCGTTGAGGTCTTCACCATAGCCCGGACGCGTCGTCACGAAGGGATCGCCAAGCCGGTCGAACACGTTTTCGTGAAAGCCCGGTCCGTCATCCCGTACCGTGATCGAAACCTGGCTGGCCGACCACCGCGCATCGATTTCCACCCGGCTTTCAGCGAAATCCACCGCGTTTTCCAGAATGTTGCCAAGACCGTATGTCACGGCCGGGTTACGCCGGAACACCGGCTCGGTTTCATGCGCCTTGTCATCGATGTCGGCGGAACTCGTCACGGCAATTACCGCATCCGCGCCACGCAGCGGTGCGATCAGATCCTCGATCATCGCGCGGATGCTGGTGCGCTGATACATCTCGTCGGTCTGCGCCTCACGGCTGGAGAGGCGCGCAAGGATCTCGCGGCAGCGCGCCGTCTGACTGATGAGGAGGTCGATGTCCTCGGTGTGAGGCCCTTGCGCCGGAAGTTCCCGCTTCAACTCCTTCGATACCAGGGCGATGGTGGCGAGCGGTGTACCGAGTTCATGCGCGGCAGCGGCGGCAAGCCCATCAAGGGCTGAAAGCCTCTGTTCGCGCGCCAGCACCATTTCGGTCGCCTGCAGCGCCACCGACATCTGCCGCGCCTCATCCGAGATACGCCGCGCATAGATCGCGGAAAACACCACGCCACAGATGATGGCGGCCCACATGCCTGCGATGTAGGCATCGGGAAGCTGGAGGACCTCTCCCGGAACCCATGGCAGCGGATAATGGCGGAAGGCAAGAAACGTGGCGCATACGAAGGCCATGAAGCCAAGCCACAACGTCCAGCGGATCGACAGGGACGTGGCGGAGATCGTGACGGGCACGAGAAAGAGGAATGAGAACGGATTCTGCAGCCCGCCGGTGAGAAACAGCAACACGCCCAGTTGCAGCACGTCATAGACCAGCAGCAGACCGGCATGGGTTTCATGAAGCCTCACGCTCTTGCGCCAGCGGATCGTAAGGAAGATGTTAAGCCAGGCGCTGAGTGCGATGGCCGCAAGGCAGAGGCCGAGCGGCAGCGGAAAGCCCAGGGCGAAATGCACGCCCAGAACAGCACCCGTCTGACCGATGATGGCAAGCCAGCGCAGTCGCACCAGGGTACGCAGGCGCAGCATGCCCAGTTCGGCCTCACCGGCGAAGAGATCGGAATAACTGGCGAGATGCTGGGGCATGTGTTCCGGTGAGGCGGGGCGGCAGCGTTGAGTTCCGTGCAAT
>JBIIGF010000281.1:0-3997 GCA_044236665.1 Aestuariivirga sp.
CGTGCGCGGCGGCACGCTGATCGGCGGTGATCTGTTCGACTTCTGGGTGGGCCCCTTCTATGTGGGCTTCTTCGGGGTGCTGACCGCCTTTTTCGCCTCGCTGGGAACAGCGCTGATCGTCTATGGCGCGGCCATCGGCCCGACCTGGAACCTCTGGCAGATCAACATCGCCCCGCCGGACCTGAGCTATGGGCTGGCGCTGGCGCCGCTCAAGGAGGGTGGGCTCTGGCAGATCATCACATTCTGCGCCACCGGTGCCTTCATCAGCTGGGCGCTGCGCGAAGTCGAGATCTGCCGCAAGCTCGGCATCGGCTATCATGTGCCGATCGCCTTCAGCTTCGCGATCTTCGCCTATGTGACGCTGGAAATCATCCGCCCCGTGCTGCTCGGCGCCTGGGGCCACGGCTTCCCCTATGGCATCATCAGCCACCTCGACTGGGTGTCGAACGTCGGCTACCAATACCTGCACTTCCATTACAATCCGGCCCACATGATCGCCATCACGTTGTTCTTCACGACGACGCTGGCGCTTGCCATGCACGGCGGCCTGGTGCTCTCGGCCACCAACCCGCCGAAGGGCGAAACGGTGAAGACGGCGGAACACGAGAACAGCTTCTTCCGCGATCACATCGGCTATTCGATCGGCACCCTCGGCATCCACCGTCTTGGCCTGTACCTGGCGCTCGGTGCTGTGTTCTTCAGCGCGGTCTGCATCGTGATCAGCGGCCCGTTCTGGACGCGCGGCTGGCCCGAGTGGTGGAACTGGTGGCTTGACCTTCCGATCTGGTCGTGACCTGGAGCGAAACATCATGATGTACGAATATCAGAATTTCTTCACCCGCGTTCAGGTCCACGGCCCCGCCGATCTCGGCGTGCCGATGAAACCCGGCAACTGGCCGCGCGAAAAGGGCACGACGACCAACTGGCTGATGGGCAAGCTGGGCGACGCACAGATCGGACCGATCTATCTCGGCTTCTTCGGCATTGCCTCTCTCATCTGCGGCTTCGTGGCGATCGAGATCATCGGCCTCAACATGCTGGCCTCGGTGAACTGGGATCCGGTGCAGTTCGTGCGCCAGCTGTTCTGGCTGGGGCTTGAACCGCCACCGGCGAAATACGGCCTCGGCCTTGCGCCCCTGCACGAAGGCGGCTGGTGGCAGCTGGCGGGCTTCTTCCTCACCGCTTCGATCCTGCTGTGGTGGGTCAGAACCTACCGCCGGGCGCGGGCACTGGGCATGGGCACCCATATCGCCTGGGCCTTCGCAGCCGCGATCTGGCTGTACCTCGTGCTGGGCTTCATCCGTCCGCTGCTTCTCGGCAACTTCTCGGAAGCCGTGCCGTTCGGCATCTTCCCGCACCTTGATTGGACGGCGGCTTTCTCGATCCGCTACGGCAACCTCTTCTACAACCCCTTCCACATGCTCTCGATCGCCTTCCTCTATGGTTCGGCGCTGCTCTTCGCCATGCACGGCGCGACCATCCTCGCGGTCTCGCGGCTGGGCGGCGAGCGCGAAATCGAGCAGATCATCGACCGCGGCACGGCCTCGGAACGCGCCGCCCTGTTCTGGCGCTGGACCATGGGCTTCAACGCCACGATGGAGTCGATCCACCGCTGGGCGTGGTGGATGGCGGTGCTCTGCCCGCTGGCTGGCGGCATCGGTATCCTGCTCACCGGCACGGTGGTGGACAACTGGTACCTCTGGTCCGTCAAGCACGGGGTGGCCCCGATGTATCCCTTCGACATGACCGCCCCCGTCCTCGACCCCGCGGTTCAGGCGCAATAGGAGTGATGGCATCATGAAACTTTCAGCGACAGCCCTCACAGCTTCACTGGTCGGCACGGTGGTTGCCGTCATGCTGGCGATCCCGATGATGCTGCAATGGGAACGCCCGCCGATGGACTCCGAACAACTCGGCTACCGCGGCCTCGGCATGGAACAGATCACCAATCCGCGCCTTGCCGAGGATCTGAAGGCCCTCAACACGGCACCGGCCTCCGACGACGCCGTCGACAATGACGGCGTGCTGGTGAAGAACGATCCGGAGAACTACAAGAACGTCCAGGTTCTGGGCGATCTCGACACGGCCCAGTTCAACCGCCTGATGGGCGCCATCACCACCTGGGTGGCCCCGCAGGAGGGTGACAACGCCGGATGCGCCTATTGCCACAATGTGGAGAACATGGCCTCCGACGAAGTCTATACCAAGGTCGTGGCACGGCGCATGCTGCAGATGACCCAAGCCATCAACGGCAGCTACAGCAGCCATGTGCAGCAAACGGGCGTGACCTGCTACACCTGCCACCGCGGTCAGCCCGTTCCCGCCAATGTCTGGTCCATCAATCCCGGCCCGAAGCAGGCGGGCGGCATGGCGGCCAACCGCGACGGCCAGAACCTCGCGGGCTATAAGCCGCCGGCCTATTCCTCGCTGCCCTTCGATCCCTTCACCACGCTTCTGGCGCCCGGTGCAAAGATCCGCGTGGCGGCGACGACGGCGCTTCCCGGTGACACGGGCGGCAGCATGCGGGCCACGGAAGAGACCTATTCGCTGATGATGCACATGTCGACAGCGCTCGGCGTCAACTGCACCTTCTGCCATAACTCGCGCCAGTTCAGCAGCTGGGAGGAGAGCCGCCCGCAGCGCGTGACGGCCTGGCATGGCATCAAGATGGTCGGCGACATCAACACCGAATACCTCGACCCGCTCGCCGGTGTCTTCCCGGCCAACCGCAAGGGCCCGATGGGCGATGTGCTGAAGGTCAACTGCGCGACCTGCCACAACGGCGTGAACAAGCCGCTCTATGGCGTCAGCATGGCGAAGGATTATCCGGAGCTTCTCCGCCCCACGCCCTGAGACGGATGACATCCAGCATCACGAACAGCAAGGCCCGTCCCGCGTGACGGGCCTTCTGCTATTGGAGGGGTGCGTTGCGCAGGGCCGCGAGATCAGCGGAGCCGGTGGCGAGGCAGGCAATGCGCAGGGCCGTGGCGAATTCCCCGACATGGGCGATCACCGCATCGGTCCCTGCCATGGCCGGGCCGAGAAGCGATGCCGCCTGCCCCACCAGCCCGGCACCAAGCCTGATGGCCTTGGCGCCATCAAGCCCGTGGCGGATGCCGCCGGATGCGATGAGCGGTATGCTTGGGCAGGCCGCGCGCACCTCCGCGAGGCATTGGGCGGTGGGAATGCCCCAATCGCGGAAGATGTCGCCCAGTGACTGACCCTGCGCATCACGCGACCTGCTGCCCTCGACGGCCGCCCAGCTGGTTCCACCCGCCCCCGCCACATCGATCGCAGCGACGCCGCAGGCAACGAGGCGGCGGGCAACCGCGCCGGATATGCCGCTTCCCACTTCCTTGGCGATGACCGGCACGCCAAGCCTGCGGGCCAGTCGCTCGATCGCCGCCTCGACCCCGTGCCAGTTGCTGTCACCGCCCTTCTGCAGCACTTCCTGCAGCGGGTTCAGATGCAGGATCAGGGCATCAGCCTCCAGAACATCAACGGCGCGGCGGGCCTCGTCGATGCCCATGCCGTTCACCAGCTGGATGGCACCCAGATTGCCGTAGATCGGGATATCGGGCGCGATGCGGCGCAACTCCGGCCCAAGCCCATGCGCATCGCCCGTGGTCAGCGAGATGCGCTGCGAGCCAACCCCCATGGCAAAGCCCATCGCCTGAGCGGCCTCGGCGATGGCGTGGTTGATGCGGGCCGACATGTCAGGCCCACCCGTCATCGACGAGGCGAGGAACGGCAGGCGCAGCGGCTTGCCAAGAAAGCTGCCCGACAGGTCGATGGCGCTGAAGTCCACTTCCGGCAGCGCATTGTGCTGGAAGCGGATGTCGTCAAAACCGGCGGGCAGCCTCTGCCGCGCCATGCCCGACATGACGATGTCGATGTGGTCCCGCTTGCGGCGCCCGATGTCACTCATGCGGCATGGTCCATGTGTCCGGCCTCAGTCATTGACGGTGGCCTTCTCCGCCTTGCCCTGTGCCAGCAG
>JBIIGF010000282.1:0-3995 GCA_044236665.1 Aestuariivirga sp.
TGCAGCCCCGTGGCAGGCGAGCCGCCGCCCGGCGCAGCAAGGCCGCAGCGGTGTGATCGTCGAGAGCGGAGACCTGCGGATCAGGCGCTACAAGGAAAAGCGCGAGACGACGGCGATCTTCGTGGTCGATGCATCGGGCTCGGCGGCGCTCCACCGCATGGCGGAAGCCAAGGGCGCGGTCGAACTCATTCTGGCCGATTGCTATGTGCGGCGCGACCGGACAGCCCTCATTGCGTTCCGCGGCAAGACGGCGGAGGTGCTGCTGCCGCCAACCCGCTCGCTGCAGCGGGCCAAGAAGCTGCTGGCCGATCTGCCGGGCGGCGGCGGCACGCCGCTCGCTGCGGCGATTGGCGAAGCGCAGGGGGTAGCAGATCAGGTGCGGCGCGGCGGGGGAACACCGCTCGTCGTGTTCCTGACGGATGGCAAGGCCAACATCGCGCGCGATGGAACGCCGGACCGCGCGCTGGCCATAGAGGACGCCGAGACGGCCGCAAAGGGCTTCCGGCGCGATGAATTCCGTACACTGATGATTGACCTCTCCGACCAGCCATCGGGTACGGCCGCACGGCTCGCCGGAATGATGGGCGCGCGCTATCTGCCGCTGCCGCACGCCGATGCGGCACTCATTTCGAAATCGGTGAGCCATGCCATGAAGGCCGGGGGCTGAGATGAGCCTCTATCTCGACTTTCAGACGGACGGCGCCGACTGGCCGAACCGCGAGGCAAGCCGCTTCGTCAAGGCAGCCGGCATGCGCTGGCATGTGCAGGTGATGGGGCAAGGCCCGGCACTGCTGCTGCTGCACGGCACCGGCTCCTCCACCCATTCCTGGCGCGATGTGATGCCGCTGCTCGCCACGCGCTACACGGTGATCGCCCCGGACCTTCCGGGCCACGCCTTCACCAACCCCGCACCAGGTGGCAGCCTGTCGCTGCCCGGCATGTCGGGGGCCATCGCCATGCTGCTGCGCGCCATGGGAATCGCGCCGGTGTTCGCGGCGGGCCACTCGGCGGGCGCGGCGGTGCTGGTGCGGATGACGGTCGAACGCCTGCTCAATCCCGCCGCACTCCTCAGTTTCAACGGCGCGTTCTTTCCGGTGGGCGGCGTTGCCGGGCAATTCTTCTCGCCCATCGCCAAGGCAGTGGCGGGCGTATCCGTGCTGCAGAGCCTGTTCGCGCGCATGGCCGACCGCCGCGCGGTGGAACGCCTGCTGCGCGACACGGGCTCCCGCATCGATGAAAGGGGCCTCGCACTCTACCAGCGGCTGTTTTCCAACCAGGGCCATGTGGCCGGAACCCTTGGCATGATGGCTGCCTGGGACCTGCGCGGCATGAGCCAGGACCTGCGCAGTCTTCCCGTACCGGTTTCCCTTGTGCGCAGCGCCGGTGACCGCACCATTGCACCCGCCCTGGCAGAGAAAGCCGCAGGCCTCGCACCTTCGGCCACCCTGCTCGACATGCCGGGCGGCCATCTTGCCCATGAAGAACATCCGGCCTTGGCTGCAACCCTTGTGACCAATGCCCAGACCGCAAGCCTTCCGGCGAGTGGATTGCCCCTTGCGGCGGATTGATTTACAGTTTCTAATGTCATCTTATGTTTACAGCCCATGAGCAGCGCCCGCCCGCTGACGCCGTGACGGACGGCCGCCCGCATGCCGTGGTGATCGGCAGCGGCCTCGGCGGGCTGGCGGCGGCGATCCGGCTGGGTGCGCGGGGCTACCGGGTAACAGTGTTCGAAAAACTCGACCAGCCCGGCGGCCGGGCGGGCGTGTTCCGGCAGGACGGCTTCACCTTCGATGCCGGGCCCACCATCATCACTGCTCCGTTTCTGCTTGATGAGCTCTGGTCGCTGGCCGGGCAGCGTTTCGCCGACGATGTGACGCTGAAGCCCCTGGACCCCTTCTATGACATCCGCTTCGACGACGGCACGGTGATGAGCTGCTCCGCCGACCCCGCCCGCATGCGCGAGGAGGTGCGCCGCATCGCCCCCGAAGACGTCGCGGGTTATGATACCTTCATGGCGGAGAGCGAAGCGATCTACCGCATCGGCTTCGAGAAGCTCGGCCATGTGCCGTTCGGCTCTCCCCTCGACATGGTGAAGATTGCGCCGGATCTGTTGCGGCTTGGCGCCTGGCGCACGGTGCATCAGCATGTGGCGGCGCGGGTGAAGAACCCGAAGATCCGCATGGCACTGAGCTTCCACCCCCTGTTCATCGGCGGCAATCCGTTCAAGGTCACCGCGATCTACAGCATGATCGCCCATCTTGAGCGGACCTATGGCGTCCACTTCGCGCTGGGCGGCACCGGCCAGCTGATACGGGGCATGGTGGACCTCATCCACAGGCAGGGCGGCCGCGTCATTCTCAATACGGCTGTCGAGGAAATCACCTGCGATGGCAAGCGCGCTACCGGCGTGCGCCTTGGCGATGGCCGCATTGTTCCGGCTGCCATCACCATATCGAACGCCGAGACAGCCCACACCTACATGAAGCTTCTGCGCAACGCGCCGCGCAAGCGCTGGTCGGATGCGCGGCTGAAGCGGGCGCGATATTCGATGAGCCTGTTCGTCTGGTATTTCGGCACCAACCGGCACTATGAGGATGTGCGCCACCACACCATCATGATGGGGCCGCGCTACAAGGGCCTGCTCGACGACATCTTCACGCGCAAGCACCTCGCGGAGGACTTCAGCCTCTATCTTCACCGGCCTTCGGCATCCGATCCGTCGCTAGCACCGGAAGGCTGCGATTCATTCTATGTGCTCGCGCCGGTGCCGCACCAGGATTCGCGCATCGACTGGCGCGAACGTGCCGCCCCCTTCCGCAATGCCATCGCGCGCCACCTTGAGGCGACGGTGCTGCCCGGCTTCCGCCAGCACATCGTCACTGAGAAGCTCATCACGCCGATCGACTTCGAAAGCCGCCTCACCTCCTACAAGGGCGCTGCCTTCGGGCTTGAACCCGTGTTGCTGCAGAGCGCCTGGTTCCGCCCCAACAACAAGGCGGAGGACATCGACAATCTGTTCCTCGTGGGGGCGGGAACCCATCCCGGTGCCGGCATTCCGGGCGTCATCTCGTCGGCGCGTATCCTCGACAGCGTAGTCCCCGATGCAGCCACATTCGCCTGAGCAGTCCCTGGTTTCGCCAGCCGATCTTGCGCAATGCCGCCAGATGATCCGTAGCGGCTCGAAGACCTTCTATGCTGCCTCGCAGCTGCTGCCGCAGCGCGTGTGCGATGCCTCGCGCGCGCTCTATGCCTTCTGCCGCGTCGCCGATGATCTGGTCGATGCCTCGGGCGATGCCGGGGCCGCCGTGCAGCATCTCATGCGGCGTCTCGAGCGCATCTATCAGGGCTCCCCCCAGGACGAGCCAGCCGACCGGGCCTTCGCCGATGTTGCCGCGCGCTATGCGATCCCGCGCCAGATACCGGCAGCGCTGATCGAAGGCTTTGCCTGGGATGCGGCAGCGCGGCGCTACCAGACCCTCTCCGATCTCAACGCCTATGCGGTGCGCGTGGCGGGCACGGTGGGCGCCATGATGGCGCTCATCATGGAGGTGCGCGCGCCGCAGGCCATTGCACGGGCCTGCGATCTGGGGGTTGCCATGCAGTTCACCAATATCGCCCGCGACGTGGGCGAAGATGCCCGCAACGGCAGGCTCTATCTGCCGCGCGACTGGATGGCGGAAGCCGGGCTCGATGCCGGTGCCTTCCTGCAATCGCCTCGCCCGTCCCCCGCGCTTGGCCTCGTCATCAACCGCCTGCTGGCAGAGGCAGACAAGCTCTATGCCCGCAGCCTTTCCGGCATTGCCATGCTGCCTGCGAGGTGCCGCCCATCCATTCACGCGGCGCGGCTCCTTTATGCCGAAATCGGCCATCAGGTGCAGCGCAACGGCTGTGACAGCGTTACCTACCGGGCAGTCGTATCCTCGCAGCGCAAGCTCTCCCTGCTGGCCCGCGCCGTGGCCGGCGGCTTCGCTACCGGCGCCACGGCAGACCAT
>JBIIGF010000283.1:0-3992 GCA_044236665.1 Aestuariivirga sp.
TCTCGACCGCCTGTACCGTACATGGGCGGAAAATCCGCCGCCGGGCGAGAACATCTTTGCCGCGGCGATCCGGCTTCTGGACATCGCGGTTGATCTGCGCGCGGGATGCTGGAGCAAAGTGCCCCGCAACGGGCCTGTTCTCTTCGTGGCGAATCATCCCTTCGGCGTCATTGACGGATTGCTGCTTGGCCACCTCGCCACGGCCATCCGGCCTGACACCAAGATCATGACGCACAGCCTACTCTGCCAGGTGCCGGAAGCCCGTGAATTCCTGCTGCCTGTTGATTTCTCGGGAACACTCGAAGCCGCCCAGACATCGGCGCGCACGCGGTTACGCTGTGTGGAATGGCTGCGCCGCGGTCATGCCGTAGCGGTATTCCCGGCCGGTAGCGTGTCAACCTCACAGTCACCGTTCCACGGACCCGCACTCGATGCCGCATGGCATGCTTTTGCGGCAAAGCTGGCGCTCATCCCCGGCGTTACCGCAGTACCCATCTGCTTTCATGGCCAGAATTCTCGCCTGTTCCAGATGGCAAGCCACTTGCACTATGCATTGCGTGTGGCGTTGCTGTTCCGCGAATCCCGCAGGCGGGCCGGCACCAGCGTCAGCGTATCGGTGGGCGAACCCGTCAGCGCATACAGGCTGAACCAACTCGGATCACGGGAAGCCGTGATCCGCGAGTTGCGGCGGCGGACGCTGGCACTCCGGGGCCCGGACGCTCCGCATCCGGACGAGGAATTCCGCTGGCCCCGGCACATAAGTTTCGACTGATAGCAACTTGGCGCGTGAAACGCGCATGACGTCAGCACCAGCGCGTTGGCATGTCTTTCGTGCGGAGCGCGATCCGGAGCTCAGTACTTGGCTGGAACATACATGTCCCTCGGGATGGGACCGCGAATATAGTCGGGATTGTGCACACGTTCGGGCAGGAGAACCTCGGGACGTACGATTTCCTCATAAGGGAACTGGCTCAGGAGATGGGCGATGCAATTCAGGCGGGCCCGCTTCTTGTCCACGGCTTCGACCACCCACCACGGCGCCTCGGGGATGTGTGTATGCTCGAGCATCGCTTCCTTGGCCTTGGTGTAGGCCTCCCACCGGACGCGGGACTGGAGATCCATCGGGCTCAGCTTCCACTGCTTCAGTGGATCACGGATGCGCATCAGAAAGCGCCTGTGCTGTTCGGAGTCGGTGATGGAGAACCAGTATTTCACCAGCTTGATGCCTGAGCGTACCAGCATGCGCTCGAACTCCGGCACGCTGCGGAAGAACTCGGCGACATCCTCCTCGCTGCAGAAGCCCATGACCCGCTCCACGCCGGCACGATTGTACCAGGACCGGTCGAACAACACGATCTCGCCTTCAGCGGGAAGATGCGGAACATAGCGCTGGAAATACCATTGGCCACGCTCGCGCTCGCTGGGTGCCGGAAGCGCCACGACCCGGCAGACGCGTGGATTGAGGCGCTGGGTGATGCGCTTGATGACGCCACCCTTGCCCGCCGCGTCGCGGCCCTCGAAGATCACGACGACCTTTTGCTTTGTCGTGGCGACCCAATCCTGAAGCTTGATCAGTTCGCGCTGCAGGCGGAACAATTCCTCGTAATAGAAGCGACGGTCGAGATTGGCAGCGGCACCCTCCGCACCGTCGAGCAGCGACTGGAGGCGGTCATCGTCGAGTTCCTGCTCAAGCTCTTCGTCCAGCGTGTCGAGCCAGTCCTGACGGACATATTCGGCGTCAAGATCAGCCGCGGTGCTGGGGGCCGGTGCTGTCGGCGGGGAGGAAGCACTGCTCATTGGAAACTTCTCAGCTTATGACAGGAAAGGCAGAGTCGGGGGGCAACCGTCGGGCATCACTCCCAGAAACCTTCAGATCGCTTGAAGGTCTTCCATTTTCTTATCAGGTTTATGTCAGCCGCCATCGAGGCATGCCGGTACCAGCCGAGAAGATAACCGGATGCAAAGTGGAGGTCTTTCTCAGATGCCAGGGCGAGGCTCTCGATGAAGGCTTCCGCCGTTGCCGCGTCATTATGGGCGCCGAGATCTTCCTGAAGATCGGCCACCAGCTTCAGATAGCGGCGGAGGGTACGGCCCTCGGAAAACAGGCTTCCGAAGAACTCGGCCGCATAGCGCAGGTTCTTCAGTTCGATACGCAACTCATGGCGTTCGGCATCCGGGATATCCGGCAGGTGCCTGCCACGCTTCAAGGCCCGCCGCAGCAACCGGCCGAGGGCCTCTGCCGCATAGGGCCTCGCCTCGGAGGTCAGCAGGCCGAGATCGCCGGCAGATACCGCCGTGCGCCAGGCACGCCGGTGAACAAAACTCTGAACCTGCAGGACAAACATGGTTGTCGCCGGATCCGCCATGAGCTGGCGCGCCTGCACATAGCTGTTCAGGCGGCGCGCCTCGACAGCCGCCAGAAGCTGTGCTGCACCTTTGAGCGGAACTTGCCTGTTGCCAAGCGGACCCGCCAGGGCATTCATGCGGAAGGCATCGCACTCGCGTGCCGGGCCAAGGCCTGAGGCGATCCGCTTCGCCTCGGCGCGGATATCCTCCAGTTCCGGGAGCTTGATCGTTCGCCTGAACACGCCGAGCGCGCTGCGCATCCGGCGGAGCGCAACCCGGAGCTGATGGATCGATTCAGGCGCATCCGTTTCCCGCAGGGCCGCCCAGTTGGCCACGAAGTGATCGATCGTATGCGACAAGACGGCTGCGATGAGATCATCGAAGTTGATGGCAGCAGGCAGGGCCAGCGCGGCCGCCCTCTGCGGTTTCGGAGCCTCGCCCGCGGCTAGGCGATAACCCCTGTCCGACTTGGCTTCGAAATCAAGCTGAAGTGCGCTGCCACGCGCCAGGGCGGCAGCACACTCAAGCAGGTCCTGCTGGTTTCCTGACTTCAGTTCAAGCTCGATTTCGGCGACGGGCATCCGGGCCTCACCGGCGGCGATAGCACCATCATCGAGAGCCAGTTCGATATTGGAATGACCGAAGCGAAGGGTTGCGGTTCGCCGCTTCACGCGGGTTTCAAATACGGGCGCGAGCGGATGTTCACCGATGGTCTCCGCAATGCGCTCCCGAATGGCCGGAGCGAGGAGTTGCAGGTCCGGAACGCCTGACCGACAGGCGGCTTCCATCTCATGGCGTGAGAAAACACCACCAGACAGGTCGCCTGTCCATTTCAGGCCCATCACGGGCGTGGCGCGCCCCTTCCGGCGCACCCGCAGCGCAATGCCGTTGCGGCGCAACAGCCAGTCGTCTGTGTCATAGTAGACAGATACAAGATCCCGCGCCGGGGCAAAGTCAACCCCGGCAAGCAGTGGAGACTGCAGCAAGGTATCAACCGCATCCTCGCCGGCGCGGAACTTGATCTCGATCTCACGGAGGGCTGGTTCGTGACCAGTCATTGATCGCGCGCTGCGGTTGATTGCCGCGGTTGACCGATCTTGGCTCTTGCTCCTCATCGGACCTATCCCTCGTTCCGCTGTGCTCTGCGATGGCAGAGGAGATGATCGTTAGCTGCCATCATTGTCATCATCAAGATGACTGCGGGATTATGACAGTGTTTCCAGCGATAGTAACAAGCGAATCACCAATGACGGGTGGACTGAGGGATTGAAAACCTATCGTCAGATCGCAGCATTGCCCATGACCGTGACCGCGAAGGGGCGAGACGAGATTTTCCTCGTGACCAACCGGGGCAGCAAGCGCTGGATCATTCCCAAGGGAAACCCGATCAGGGGGCTCTCGCCGGAAGAGGTTGCCGCGCAAGAAGCTTTCGAAGAAGCGGGCCTTATCGGCCGTGTCCTGCCCGGCTGCATTGGTACCTTCGAGTTCCAGCGCCGCAATGCGGGCGAAATCTGCCTGGTCGACGTTTACATGTTGCTTGTCGAGAAACACTTGCGGCGCTGGGATGAAAAGCGCCAGCGTAGCGTACTGCGCTGCGACGTTGCGACGGCGCTGTCCCTTGTAACGTCGGAATCGCTCGCCGCCCT
>JBIIGF010000284.1:0-3988 GCA_044236665.1 Aestuariivirga sp.
CATGCCCTCCTTCGCGGAGGCGCTGTGCCCATTGCTGCCGCTGGCGCTCACCCACGGGCTGCAGCTTTACTGGCAGCAGCGCATGTGGCCCGACGCCTTTGCAAAGGTCGAGACCCTTCTGCCGTGGATCCAGTATGTGGGCTTCCGGCTCAGTGGCGTGGCGGTGACCGAGATCTCCTCCATGGCCTGCCAGACGCATCTTCTCAATTCCCGCACGCAGGCGCCCTCCATGATGGCGCAGTCGCTGGGCTGGGACCGGCTCTATGCGCCGCGCGCCAAAGCCTGGGAAACCATCGGCCTCCTGAAGCGCGAGTTCAAAGGCGGGGCATTCCGGGGCGAGGGCCGCGTGCTGGGCGGCGTTCATGACTCGACGGCCAATTTCATGCGCTATGTCTGTGCCGGTCTTGACCGCTTCACCCTCGTTTCCACCGGCACATGGAGCATCAGTTTCGATCCCTCGACCTCGGTCGATGTATTGGACCCCGCACGCGACACCAACACCAACACCGATGTCCTTGGCCGCAGCGTGTGCTGCAGCCGCTTCTTCGGCGGCAAGGAGTTCGAAGCGGTGTCGGATGGCGCGCCTGCCTCTGCCGCCACGCTGGCGGGCGTGGCGCGGCTGGTGGCCCGCGGCACCATGGCCATTCCCTCCTTCACGCTCACCAGCGGGCCGGTGCCGCAGTCCGGCGGCCGGGGCTTCATCGCGGGGACTGCCGTATCTGGCGATGAGGACAAGGCCTCGCTCGCCGCGCTCTATTGTGCGCAGATGGTATCGGAGCAGCTCGATGCCATCGCCTCGCGCGATGACATCATCGTCGACGGTCCCTTTTCGCAGAACCCGGTTTTGCTCGCGGTGCTTGCACAGCTTCGCCCGCGCCAGAAGGTGAAGGCCTCTGCCCTCCGCGATGGCACCACCGCCGGTGCGGCGGCAATCGCCATGATTGACGAGGGCAGGCTTCCCACCATCGGCCTCCAGCTGACGGACATCGCACCCGCAGTGGTCCCCCACCTCGAAGCCTATCACCAGGCGTGGAAGGCCAGGGCCTACACAGCAGCAGCGTAACCCGGGCCCCATATGCGGCCCCCCGCCTCGCAAACCACGCGACAGGCCGTTAACCATCCTGCAAAGGCTCCAGCGCAAGATGGCGCGAACAGGTATGTGAGGTGTGTCATGGTGTTTGACGATGGTTTGGCGGCAGCGGCGGGGTTCACGCTGGTGTGTCCGGGATACAGGGGAGCCGCCGCTCATGCAGGTGCAACGCCGGCAGGCGGGCGTCTCGCCTTCACCATCGGCGCGCAGCTGGTGGCGGAACTGGGCGATGAGGACCTCGATGAGAGCTGGGCTGCCGCCGAAGATCTTTCTGCCTCCGAACTGGCTGTACTCAGTGAAGCCGCTGCCGGTAGCCTGATCGAATTGCTGGAGGCGGGCCTGCCTGCCGCCGATCTTGCCGAGGCGGTGACCGATGCGGCGGTGGTGTTCCTGCTTGCCATGAAGCGCCATGGCATTTCTGATCCGAAGCGGATTCCCGCCTGTACGGTCACGTGGCCTGGAAACGGCACGCGGGAGCAGGTCCGCTTCAGCGCATGAAAAAGCGCGCGCCCGGAAAAGAACCGCCCGTTTCCGCCGAGGCCTATGGCCGGGCGCTGAAAGGCATCGGATTCAATCTTCTGGTGAAGGATGTTCCCCGCGCCGTGGCCTTCGCCACGGAGGTTCTGGGTGCCGTGAGCTTCTATGACGACGAGGACTTCGCGGCGCTCCGATTCAATGGCGCGGATTTCATGTTCCACGCCGACCATGCCTATCAGGACAATCCGCTGTCAGGCGTTGTTGCGGGGCTCGAGGCGCGTGGTGCCGGCGTTGAGCTGCGGCTCTATGGCTGCGACCCGGACCGGGCGGAGGAGAAGGCGCGGCAGATGGGCTTCATTGTTCTCGCGGGCACAATCGACAAGCCCCATGGGCTCCGCGAATGCGTCATCCTCGATGATGACGGATACGCCTGGGTTCCATGCGTGGCATTGCCGGGCTAGCCGACCAGTCGAGCACGGCTGTGACGAAATCCGTGGTGTCATTGATCGCCTCGTCGAGCAGCGACAGAGAGGTCGGCTGACTGGGCGCGATTTCCCCCAGCACTTCGCCCTGGTCAACACGGAAGCGCGCTCCGAACTTCTCCGCGAGGCGCTGCATCGCCTGGTTTTCCCGCGCGCAGATCATGTGCAGCTGGTGGATGCCGCGGTTCTGCGCAGCGGTGATGATGCGCTCCATCAGGGCTGAGCCCAGCCCATTGTGCCGGTGGGCGCTCTCGCACACGAAGGCAGCTTCCGCCATCCCGTCACCCACGATGTGCAGCGCCCGCAGTTCCGCCGAGGCATACATTTCCGGGCCGATGAACGCCCCGTAGATCACCGTGCCGATGCGGCGTGCGGTGTCGGCATAGGCATCGAGGAAATTGTCATTCACCGGGGTGCCGAAGCGGAATTGCCGGGTTTCCCCGTCAAGCCGGAGGAGGTGGCGGCGGAAGGCCCCATTCTCCAGGGGCCAGAGCTTGCGGATGCGGTAATGGGAGAGCAGGTGATTCATGCGGTTTCGTTCCGGTTCCGCCGGATAATTTCGGGCGGTGAAATTAATATTATGTTGCAGTGCGGTAAAAGCAAGGTGACGGTTCCATGCGTTTTGCGCATGGCGGCGGCATGGTGAGTATTGGCTGGATGATTTGCCTGTGGCTGACCCTTGCCGCCGGGCGTCACCCCTTCTAGTTTGGCCGCCGGAACACACACTCAGGATTGGAATTGCCTCAAATGGTCAAGGAAATCGGACATTTCATCGGCGGCAAGCATGTGAAGGGCACCTCAGGCCGCTTCGCCGACGTCTATAATCCCAACACCGGCGAGGTTTCGGCCCGGGTGGCGCTGGCCTCGCCTGCGGAATTGCGCGCCGTTGTCGAGAACGCCAAGGCCGCGCAGCCGGAATGGGCCGCGAAGAACCCGCAGGTCCGCGCGCGCGTCATGATGCGCTTCCTTGAGCTGGCCCGCACCCATGCCGAAGAACTCGCCACGCTGATTTCCATGGAACACGGCAAGACCATTCCGGACGCGCTGGGCGATCTTCAGCGCGGTGTCGAGGTCGTTGAATTCGCCTGCGGCATCCCGCACCTTCTGAAGGGCGAATACACCGACGGCGCGGGCCCCGGCATCGACATGTATTCGATGCGCCAGCCGCTGGGCATTGCCGCTGGCATCACGCCCTTCAACTTTCCGGCCATGATCCCGCTGTGGAAGGCCGCACCGGCGATTGCCTGCGGCAACGCCTTCATCCTCAAGCCTTCCGAGCGTGACCCCTCCTGCCCGATGCGGCTGGCTGAACTGTTCCTCGAAGCGGGCCTGCCCGCCGGCATCTTCAATGTGGTGAACGGCGACAAGGAAGCCGTCGATGGCATTCTCGATGACCCGGACATCGCCGCTGTCGGTTTCGTCGGCTCCACCCCCATTGCGCAGTATGTCTATGGCCGCGCCACCAACAACGGCAAGCGCGCCCAGTGCTTCGGCGGCGCCAAGAACCACATGCTGATCATGCCGGACGCCGACATGGACAAGGCCGTCGATGCGCTGATCGGCGCGGGCTACGGCTCGGCCGGTGAACGCTGCATGGCAATTTCGGTTGCCGTGCCGGTGGGCGAGGCCACCGCCAATGCGCTGATCGAGAAGCTTGTGCCGCGCGTCGAGGCGCTGAAGGTCGGCCTCTCGACCGACCGCGAGGCGGATTACGGCCCGCTGGTGACCAAGCAGGCGCTGGACCGCGTGAAGGGCTATATCGACGCGGGCGTGAAGGAAGGTGCGACGCTCAGGGTCGATGGCCGCAACTTCACCATGCAGGGCTATGAGAACGGCTATTTCCTCGGCGGCTCGCTGTTCGACAACGTGACGAAAGACATGAAGATCTACAAGGAAGAGATCTTTGGCCCGGTACTCTCGGTCGTGCGCGCCAAGACCT
>JBIIGF010000285.1:0-3975 GCA_044236665.1 Aestuariivirga sp.
GACGGCGCATGGCCTGACGATCCGTGCATTGAGCATGATGCCGGGTTCCGGCGCACCGGCTCCGGATGGCAGCCTTCAGGTCAAGGCCTTCGGCCTCGGCTTTGCCAATCCGCTGGGGCTTGCCGCTGGCTTCGACAAGAATGCCGAGGTGCCGGACGCGATGCTGGGTCTGGGTCTTGGTTTCACCGAGATCGGCACGGTGACGCCCAAGCCGCAGGCAGGCAACCCGCGCCCGCGCCTGTTCCGCCTCGCGGAGGATCAGGCGGTCATCAACCGCATGGGCTTCAACAATGAAGGCCACGCGGCAGCGCTGCGCCGCCTGGAGGCCCGCAGGGGCCGGGGCGGCATTGTCGGCGTCAACATCGGTGCCAACAAGGATGCGGAGGACCGGATCGGCGATTATGTGGCGGGCATCGCCGCCTTCTCGCATGTCGCGTCCTATTTCACCGTCAACATCTCTTCGCCCAACACACCGGGGCTTCGTGCCTTGCAATCACGCGCCGAGCTGGAACAGCTTCTGGCGCGTCTGAACGCGGCGCGGATGAAACAGGCCCAGCGCCCGCCCATGCTGCTGAAAATTGCGCCCGACCTGCGCGAGGACGAACTGGAGGATATCGCTGTGGCCTGCGGTGATGGTGCGGTCGACGGCATCATCGTGTCCAACACCACGCTGTCACGCGATGGCTTGCGCTCACCACTGGCCCGCGAGCAGGGTGGCCTGTCCGGCCAGCCGCTGCTGCATCTCTCCACCCGCCAGCTTGCCCGCATGCATGTGCTGACCGGAGGGCGCATTCCACTCATCGGTGTTGGCGGCGTGCATGATGCGGCCTCCGCCCTGCTGAAGATCCGCGCGGGCGCAACGCTGGTGCAACTCTACTCGGCGCTGGTCTATGGTGGCCCGGGGCTCATCACCGCGATCCTGCGCGGTCTGGAAGAGGAGGTGCGGCGCAGCGGTGCGCCGCTCGACAGCCAGCGCGGGCGCGATGCGGCGGCCCTTGCTCACCATACCGGCAGCGGCACATAGGTGCCGATGATCTTCTGCATGAAGCCCGTGGCTTGTGTCTGGTCGAGGCCGTAGTCGAGCGCGGCGCGGATGTCCGGCCTGTCGCTCCGGACCAGGAAGGCCAGGTTCCGGCTGAAGAAGTCGAAATCCGAAAATGCATTGCCGAGAAGCTTGCAACAACCCGCGGCGGCTTCGCCCGATACCCAGTAGATGACCTGCAGATTGTCGCCGAACAGCGCATCGATCTCGCCGGTCTTCAGGGCCTCGCCGGCCGCCGCCAGCGAATCGAAGCCGACGCGCGTCGATGATCCGTAATAGGCATCCAGCCAGCGGGCATGCAGCGTGTCCTTCACCACACCGATGCGCGCGCCCGCCAGGGCGGGGCTCGCTGTGGTGGCAAGGCGAGATGTCTCGGGCACGGCGAAGCGGGCCATGGTGCGGAAATAGGGCCGTGTCAGCGCAGCGGCGCGGAGTGCGGCTTCGTCCGGGCGCGGCCCGGTGATTGCCGCATCCACCTCGCCGCGTTCGAGTGCGCCCATGATCTCGCCATAGGGGCGGACCTCCACCGTGCAGTTGAGGCGGGCGCGTTCGCACGCGGCGATGGCGAGTTCCACCGACATGCCGGCCGGGGCGCCGGTGCGCGAAAGAAAGCTGAAGGGTGCGAAGTCAGCATCTGCCACCAATCTCACAGGCAGGTTTTCCGGCACATCAGGCCGCGGCCTGTCGTCCACGATCCGGAAGGCGGGCGCCGCTGGCTGCTGGGCCGGTGCAGGTTGAGGTAGAATCACTAATCCCAGACTCAGCCAGAGGACAGTAGAAAAGCTTACGTAACGTCGCATTTACTAACCCTGCAAGGGTGGGTGACTCGAATGATATGGGGCTACGATCACCAAGGCTTTGGCGAAACGCCCAGCGTGACGCCCATCCTAGCGGGCGGACTGCCGCAAGTCTTGCCGAGATTGGAACGTCCAGCACTCTGTGACCTGTTGCGCCGCCTGCCGCCGGATGAACTGGACGACGCCCTTCGCACCAAGCTGTTCCGCGCCGTGAACCTACCCGAGATGGTGCTTCACGTGGCCTGTGGTCCTGCAGCGCTGGATGAGGCACGCCGGAAGGGCCTCTCGCTTGCGGGCTACGCATCGGTGGATGACCTGCTGGCGGCGGCCCGGATTGTGCATGGTGCCTATCTTCTCCAGCAGGCCACATTCGGGCTGGCGCGGCAGTGGCCGGATCTCTCGGCAGGCCGCCGCCTGAGTGCCGCGCAGGTTATGGCGGGCGGCCTGTTTCTCGCAGCACTCATGCTGGCCGGCCTTCATCTCTCTCCCGGTGCCTTCATCACTCTCCTGTCGGTGATCAGCGGGCTGTTCTTTCTGGCGGTCGTTGCGCTGCGCTTGTTGTGCATCATGCCGCCGGTGGCGCGCAAGCGAACCGCTGTTTACCGCCTGCCGGAGGAGGCGCTGCCCGCCTATTCCGTTCTGGCCCCGCTGTTCCGTGAAACCGGCGTGTTGCGGCAGTTGCTGACTGCGCTCTCGCAACTGGACTATCCGGCGGAGAAACTCGACATCAAGCTGATCCTCGAGGAGGCCGACATCGTGATGCAGCGCGCCCTCGCGGACTTTGTGCTTGATGCGCGCTTCGAGATCATCATCGTTCCCGCCGGCCTGCCACAGACGAAGCCGCGCGCCCTCAATTACGCGCTGCAGTTCTGCCGCGGCGACCTTGTCACCATCTATGATGCCGAGGACATTCCCGAACCTGATCAGTTGCGCCGTGCGGCGGAACGCTTCGCCGCAGCACCGCCCGATCTCGCCTGCCTGCAGGCCCAGCTGACCTTCTATAACCCGGATGAAAACTGGCTCACCCGCCAGTTCACGGCGGAATATGCCACGCTGTTCGGCGTTCTGTTGCCGATGCTGACCAATCATGGCCTGCCGTTGCTGCTGGGTGGAACGTCGAACCACTTCCGCGCCGCGATCCTCCGCAAGGTTGGCGCATGGGACCCCTTCAACGTGACGGAGGATGCCGACCTTGGCCTCCGCCTGGCACGCCAGGGCTACGAGACGGCGGCCTTCGGAAGCCTCACCTATGAGGAGGCGAACACGCAGCTTCCCAACTGGATGCGCCAGCGGGCGCGTTGGCTGAAGGGCTTTCTCATGACATGGCTTGTCCATATGCGAAGCCCGCTCCGCCTGCTGCGTGAACTGGGGCCGGCGGGCTTCTGGACCATGCAGGCCATGACCATCGGCATCTTCGCTTCCGCCTTGCTGCACCCGCTGTGCATGGCGCTGACCTTTGCGGTTTTCTTCATGCACCCGGTGGTGCCCGAGGGCGCGGGCCTCGCGCTCATCCTGCTCGCGGGGCTGAACCTGTTCATCCTGCTCGCAGGTTATGGTCTGGCCATCGTGCTGACGCGCCGCGGCCTCAGGCGCCGCGGTATCCGGGGCTGGGCTGGTACGCTCGCCACCATGCCAGTCTACTGGCTGCTGATGTCAGCCGCGGCCTGGGTGGCGGTATGGCAATTCATCATGGCGCCCTTCCACTGGAACAAGACCGAACACGGCCTCTCGAAGCTGCAGCGGCCTGTCAGGCGGAACCCGCTGCGCGATAGAGGGCCAGTGCCTCGCCGATCGTCGCACAGAGGCTGACGGCGGGTGGCTTCACGCCATGTGCGGCAAGTGCGCGGCGGATGGCGGGGCTCGCGCCGCTGACATAGAGGCGAACGCCGCGCCGCGCCGACTTGTGCAAAAGCCCCTCCATCACATTGCCTCCTGTCGAATCGAGGAAGGGAACGCCTGTGAAATCGACGATGAGCGCCTTGTGCGTATCCTGGATGCGGTCCAGCACCGATGCGATGGAGGCCGCAGCACCAAAGAAGAAGGCGCCGGTGATGCGGTAGACCACTACATCCGGATTGGCAGCGAGAACCTCGTCATATTCGCCGCGCGGTTGATCGCTGTCGGCGATGTCGTCGC
>JBIIGF010000286.1:0-3964 GCA_044236665.1 Aestuariivirga sp.
GGTTCTTGAGCGCGCCCGAGAGCTCGGCGATGCGGTACTCGAGTTCGGCAGTACGCCGCGCGCTGGCCATGGCCTCGGACCCGCGGCTGGCCTGCGCGCGCCATGAAAGGATGACGGCGGTGATCAGCAGCAGCAGCGCGAAGACGGCCGCGACGGTGAAGAGATCGAGAAGGGTGACGGGCGCGCCGCCGATCTGAAGCAGGATGCGGTCAAGGTCCATGGCGGGAGCCTAGACCGATTCGCCTTACGAAAGGTAAGTGGCCCGTCCGTACCGGCAGGGTACGAACGGGCCGATGGCCTTCACGACTCGGGACGGCGACAGGAGCCATGATGGCCAAACACAATCTGTCTGGCGTGCCTGAACGCGGGGCGCGGGCAACGGTTCCGGGTGATGTTCCGAGAAGAAGTCGAAGCCGCCAGACCGCCCTAGCAAGGGCAGCATGCCCCCGAAGGAGGGCGGCATGAGGGGCAGCGAAAGGCAATTTGGCGGCGGAACTTGGGGTCCGGCCGCCAAACTGTTACGCAATGGTGTTACTTCTGACGGCGCGCCGCAGCCTGCGACAGGGTGCGTACCGTGGTGTCCTGACGCTCAGTCAGGAACAGGGAGAAGCCGCGGGTCAGGCCGTCGGCGAAGTCGCGCATGGCGGAAAAGACGATCATGGTCAGCCTCAATCAGTTGGAAAATGCCGTTTGCTTGGGTGAGGCTGATATGATGGGCAATTGTGAACATATTGCAGCAGCGAACCGCAACTGCAGCAATCCCAGCTATGCGGAAATTGCATATCTAAATCGGTCCGTCGCCCGGACCAGCGCGTCGGCAATCCCCGGCTCGGAGCCGGTATGCCCGGCATCGGGCACCATCTCGAAATCTGCCTCGGGCCAGGCCTTGTGGAGGTCCCAGGCCGTGATGGCCGGGGTGACCACATCGTAGCGGCCCTGGATGATGCAGCCCGGAATGCCCTTCAGCCGGTGTGCGTCGGCCAGCAACTGCCCGTCCGCGCGGAAGAAGCCCTTGTTGCGGAAATAGTGGCACTCGATGCGGGCGAAGGCGAGGGCGAAGTGATCCTTGCCGAACTCCGCCACGCGCTTCTCATCCGGCAGGAGCGAGAGGGTGGCGCCCTCCCACTGGCTCCAGGCGCGGGCGCAGCGCATCTGCTCCGCCGGGTCTTCGCCGGTCAGGCGGCGATGGTAGGCGCCGAGCAGATCATGCCGCTCCGCTTCTGGAATGGGTGCGATGAATGCGTCCCAGACATCGGGGAACAGGGCATCGGCGCCCTGCTGATAGAACCAGCGGATCTCGCTTTCGCGCAGGGTGAAGATGCCGCGCAGGATCAGTTCCGTCACCCGCTCCGGGTGCGTCTCCGCATAGGCCAGCGCCAGGGTGGAGCCCCAGGAACCGCCCACCACCTGCCAGCGTTCAACCCCCAAGTGGCGGCGCAGTTTCTCGATGTCGCCCACAAGGTCCCAGGTGGTGTTGTCACGGAGTTCCGCATGCGGCGTTGATTGCCCGCAGCCGCGCTGATCGAACAGGATGATCCGGTAGGCGGAGGGATCATGCATCTGGCGCAGGAAGGGCGAGATGCCGCCGCCCGGTCCGCCATGCAGCACGAGGGCGGGTTTTCCCGCCGGGTTTCCGCATTCCTCGAAATACAGCTCGTGAAGGTCCGAGACGCGCAACCTGCCGTGGCTGAAGGGTTGGAGAGCCGGAAAGAATGTTCGCCGCTGAATCATCTGCACGTTTGATATCTGCTATGCCACCGCTGCTTTTGCCAGTGAGCGGCAAAGCAGATAAGGAATTCCATGCTGCAGCGGCAGCGCTGAAAATACAACGGGGGATAATCCATGTGGAACGAGTTCAAAGCCTTTGCCCTGAAGGGTAACGCCTTCGACCTTGCCATCGGCGTCATGATCGGCGCGGCCTTCAGCAAGATCGTCGATGGCATCGTCAACCTGCTCATCATGCCGGTCATCGGCGCACTCACCGGCGGCCTCAACTTCGATGACTACTTCATCCCGATCTCGTCCAGCGTGACCGCGACGACGCTGGCCGAAGCCCAGCAGCAGGGTGCGGTGTTCGCCTATGGCGCGTTCCTGTCGGTCATCATCAATTTCATGATCGTCGCCTTCGTGCTGTTCCAGCTGGTGAAGGCCTCCAACCGCTTCCGCAAGGCCGAGCCGCCACCGCCGCCGCCCGCGCCGACCAAGAGCGAGGAACTGCTCGCCGAGATCCGCGACGCCCTCAAGGCGCGCTGACGTGACAGGACAGAAACCCGGGTGCTGGACACCCGGGTTTCTTTTTGGCTTAAGCACCCGATGACACCCGATCAGATTCTTGCCGCCATCACCCCGCAGGCCCGCAACGAGCCCGACAGCGGCATCGTGAAGGCCGCCATGTATGGCTTCACCGTTCCGGACGTCATCGCGCTGTGGTCGGGCGAGGGCACGCTGAAGACGCCGGACTTCATCGCCAGGCCCGCCATCGAAGCCCTGCTGCGCGGCGAAACCTTCTATACCTGGCAGCGCGGCATTCCCGAACTGCGTGAGGCGCTCGCCCGCTATCATGAGCGCAACTTCGGCCGCTCCTTCTCGGCTGAGAATTTCTTTGTCACTTCGGGTGGCATGCAGGCCATCCAGACCATCGTGCAGATGGTGGCTGGCGAGGGTGACGAGATCATCATCCCCACCCCGGCCTGGCCCAATTACGGCGGTACGCTGCGCCTGCACGGCGCGCGGCCCGTCGAAGTGCCGATGGACTTCCGCAACGGCCGCTGGACGCTGGATCTCGACCGGCTGTTCGATGCCGTGACACCGCGGACAAAGGGCATCTCCTTCAATTCGCCGTCCAATCCCGTCGGCTGGACTGCAACGCGCGAAGAACTGATCGCGGTGCGCGACGTCTGCCGCACGCGCGGCCTGTGGATCCTTGGCGACGAGGTCTATTCCCGCTTCTATTATGGCGAAGACGGCGCAACCCGCGCGCCATCCTTCCTCGACATCTGCGATGAAAATGAAGAGCGCCTGCTGCTGGCCAACACATTCTCCAAGAACTGGGCGATGACCGGCTGGCGGGTGGGCTGGCTGCAGGCGCCGAAGGCGCTGGGGCCAGCGATCGAGCGTATCATCCAGGTCAACTCCAGCGGTACGCCGGCCTTCCTGCAGCGTGGATGCGTGGCCGCCCTCGATGAGGGTGATGGCTTTCTGGCCGCGCAGATTGCCAATGCCCGCGCCTGCCGGGATCTGGCGGCCGGTGTGCTGGCGGACGTGCCCGGCGTACGCTTCGAGCGGCCGATGGGTGCCTTCTATCTGTTCTTCGGCATCGACGGCATGACGGACTCGGCCGCCACGGTGCACCGCCTCATCGATGAGGCGAAGGTGGGTTTCGCGCCAGGCAGCACCTTCGGAGCCGGTGGCGAAGGCTACCTGCGCATGTGCTACCTGAAAGACCCCGCCGTGCTGGCCGAGGCCATGGAACGCTTCCGGAACTGGATGCGCGCGCGGCGCTGACCCACATTTGCCCGCTTTCCCTGCTCGCAACTGCACAATCGCTATGCATCAGGCCACCCCCTGCCTTAAGGGGCACTTGAAATTTGATTGTTTTTCAATGCTTTAAGTGTATTCCGCTGTTTGGCATGGCCATTGCTAGGCATACTGCGGCGCAAACGTCTTCTTGGGTCCTCCCATTCTCAAGTCAAGAGTACTCGTGGCGTCTTGGTGCGGTCTCTCCGCGGCCAGTCGGGGTGGATGGCTCTGGTTGTTGCCATTCACCCCGCTTTTTCTGTCCGAAAGTTAAGCTGGCCCCCGCCTTGCTCCGCGCCGTCGGCTTTCTAAATATAGGGTAGGGTCCGGGCCCCTCTGGCAGGCATGTCGCCTGCGATGTCGGACTCTTCCACCTTGCTGGCGCGCATGCGTCCAATCTGGGAGATGACGAGAGCCATGTCAGAAACCGCAAACAGCTTCCGCAGCG
>JBIIGF010000287.1:0-3945 GCA_044236665.1 Aestuariivirga sp.
CTGTTCGAGTGTCGCGAGACTCATGGAAGTCTTCCTCTGGAAATGAAATGACCGGGCTCAGTGTGCCGAAAGACACGCTGCGGCCCGGTCAAGGCAATCGGAATTCGACGTGAAGGATCTACGAGGCCAGATCAGGCCTGCGCAGCCTTTGCCTTCTCAACGAGAGCGGCGAAGGCAGCCTGATCATGCACGGCGAGATCGGCGAGAACCTTGCGGTCCACCTCGATCCCGGCCTTGTCCAGGCCATAGATAAATCGGCCATAGGTGAGGCCGAGTTCACGCGCCGCGGCATTGATGCGCTGGATCCACAGGGCGCGGAAGTTGCGCTTCTTGGTGCGGCGGTCGCGGTAGGCGTATTGTTCGGCCTTCTCGACGGCCTGAACGGCAACGCGGAAGATGTTCTTGCGGCGGGAGAAATATCCCTTCGCCTGCTTCATCACCTTCTTGTGGGACTTGCGGGCGACGACGCCGCCCTTTGAACGTGGCATTGGTGTCTCTCCTCGGTCTTACTTGGCGATGTAGGGCATGTGGATCTTGACGAGGCGCTCGTCACCCGCCGCCAGCACCATCGTGCCGCGCTGGTTGCGGATCTGCTTGTTGGTGCGCTTGATCATGCCATGGCGCTTGCCGGCCTGACCCGCCTTGATCTTGCCGGAAGCGGTCACCTTGAACCGCTTCTTGGCCGAGGACTTGGTCTTCATCTTGGGCATTTTGCTTCATCCTTTCAAAGCGTTAGAAAGCCGCCCTGGCATGCCCTTTACAGGCCAGGCGGCTTGAACGGGCGGTTTTAAGCAAAACCAGCCCAAAAATGCAAGCGGGGTGGGGATTAAGATCGCCCGTGGTGTCCGTCATCCTGGCTTGCGCCGGGATGACGGTATTGAAGGGCTGGGTGCCTTGGTCCTTACTTCGGTGCCAGCACCATGACGATCTGGCGGCCTTCGAAGCGGGGTTCGGATTCGACCTTGGCGATTTCCACCGTGTCCTTCTTCACCCGGTCCAGCAGTTGCTGGCCCAGCTCCTGGTGGGCCATTTCGCGGCCACGGAAGCGCAGCGTGATCTTGACCTTGTCGCCATCCTCGAAGAAGCGGCGGATCGCCTTCAGCTTCACGTCATAGTCATGGTCGTCGATCATCGGGCGCATCTTGATCTCCTTGATCTCGATGACCTTCTGCTTCTTGCGGGCCTCGGCGGCCTTTTTCTGTTCCTGGAACTTGAACTTCCCGTAGTCGAGGATCTTGCAGACGGGGGGCTTCGCATCGGGCGAAATCTCGACGAGGTCGAGGTTGGCCTCTTCGGCCATGATCATCGCCTGGCGGATCGGCACGACGCCGACATTGGCGCCATCGGCACCGATCAGGCGCACTTCGCGGGCATCGATGCGGTGGTTGATCCTGTGTCCTTCTTCCTTTTGCGGGGGGGCGGCTCCGCGGCTCAGTGGCCTCCTGGGTGGAATGCTCAAGTGGGCTTCAGCTCCTGTATCGGGCGTGCGGCGCAGGCCGCCTTGCCCTCGGTTTGGTTGCGAGGTGCTTTAGACATTGATTGGCCCCGTCCCGTCAAGCGCTGAAAACGTGGTGTTTCAGCCATTCGCCACGGTACGGCGCTGGCCCCGGCGGCCGGGGCGGAGTTCCACCACCTGGTCCGGAACGCTGATGTGGAACACCGTTCCCCGCGGTCCGGTTTCATGCAGGCGGATGTCGCCGCCATGGGCCCTGACGAGATCCGCCGCAATGGCGAGGCCAAGCCCCACGCCGCCCGGCTTGGCAGCGCTCTGGAAGGCCTCGAACAGCTTCGGCCGCACCCGCTCGGGAATGCCGGGGCCATCGTCGCGGACTTCGATGGTCACCACGCTGCCCTCGCGCCAGGCGCGGAGCTGGATGTGGCCGTCGGCCGGCCGGGCTTCCAGCGCCTGGATGGCGTTGCGCAGCAGGTTCATGAGAACCCGGTTCATCTGCTCGCGGCCCGCATCGATCTGCAGCCCGGGCGGCACGTGGTTGTAAAGCACCACATGGGCAGGTGCTTGCAGGACGGCGGCCTCGATCGCCTCATCCGCCACCTCCTTCAGCGGCAGCATCTCGCGCAGCGGGGGCGGCTCCTCGGCGCGGCCGTATTTCAGCGTCTCGGTCAGGAAGGAAATGGCGCGGTCGAGGCTGATGATCAGCTTCGGCGCGAAGCGCCGGACCGTCGGGTCATCGACGCTGGCCAGCCGGTCGGAAATCACATGGGCGGAGGACAGCATGTTGCGCAGGTCGTGGCTGACCTTCGATACGGCAAGGCCAAGTGCGGCGAGGCGGGTTTTCTGCTGCAGCATGCCCGACAGCTCGGACTGCATGTCATGCAACTCGCGCTCGGCGAGGCCGATCTCGTCGCTGCGCGTGGAGGGCGCGATGATGCGGGAGCGGTCTTCGGGGTCCTGCCGGAAGGCCAGCATGTTGCGCGTGAGGCGTTTCACGGGGGTGAGCAGCACCCGGTTCAGCGCGGCGAACACCAGCCCCGCAACGATGATGGAGAGGATCACCGAGAGGATCAGGATATTGACGGCATAGCCAAGCATGGCGGTGCGGAGCGGCGCTTCGGCCAGTTCAACCGCGATCACGCCGCCCGCCATGTTGGGCGGCTGGCCGGTGACACTGATCACCCGGTCCCGAGAGCGCAGCATGACGGCCAGCGCATCCGCGATGGCGGGCGCCCAGCGGATCTCCCGCAGGTCATAGGCGGCCTCGACGCGGTGGCTGGCGTCGCTCCGCAGCATCAGGCTGCGCGCGTTGCTGCCGTTCAGCGACACGGCCAGCACCCCTGCGCCACGCAGGATCTCGGCCTTGAGTTCGCCCGACAGCAACCGGTCGGGCGCGGCAGCTGCGGCCAGCGCCGCAATCTCGGCCTGGGCCATGCGGCCCTTGAGCCACTGGATGCGGAAATTGGCGATGGAGGGCAGGAAGATCAGCACCTCGCCCAGCATCACGAAGGCGACGGTGAGGACGAGCAGCTTGCCCGAGAGCCCACGAAGAAGCCCCGGTTTGCTGTGTCCTGCCATATGGCCTTTCCCGCTCATGGAATGAGCACTCCGATCAGTCTGGTAATACGCCGGATCAGCGGATTGGATGCGAGGCCTGCGTAATAAGTCAGGGCGGCGCGTTTTCCCGCTTCGCCACGTGTGGGATAGGGAAGTACCGGCGCGATCATGGCGCTGGCCTTGAGGCCCTGTGCCATGGCGAGAATCCACGGCTGGATCAATTCCCCAGCGCCGGGTGCGAGAATGGCAGCACCGAGGATGCGGCCGCCCCGGCCGGTTACGATCTTCACCATGCCGGCTGGCGCCGCTTCGGCCTGGGCCCGGTCATTGTCATGGAAGGGCCAGCGGAGCACCTTCACCGAAGCGCCATGGCGGGCCAGCGCCTCGGCCTCGGTCAAGCCCGCCTCGGCCAATTCCGGGTCGGTGTAGATCACCCGCGGAATCGCCGCCTTGCGGCCTGTCAGGTTGAAAAGAACATGGCGGATGACGGCACCCGCCTGATGGCCCGCCTCATGGGTGAAGCGTCCGCCCGCCACATCGCCGATGGCGTGCACCTTCGGGTTCGTGGTGCGGAAGGCACGGTCGACGCGGATGCCCTGCGGCGTTGCCGCGATGCCTGCGGCCTCAAGCCCCAGCCCCTCGACATTGGGGCTGCGTCCGGCCGCCACCAGCAGATGGGAGCCGGACAGCGTTTCGCCATTTCCGAGGTCCATGATGATCCGGCCCGCCTCCGCCGCAACCCGCAGGATCTGCTGCCCCGCCAGAATGCGGATGCCCTCGTGGCGGAGCTGGTCGAGGAGCTGCGCTGCAAGTTCGGCATCACCCCGCGCCAGAGGTGTTCCCGCCTCCACCACGCTCACGCGCGCGCCGAGCCTCGCATGGGCCTGCGCCATTTCCAGTCCCACCGGACCCGCACCGATGACCAGCAGGTGATC
>JBIIGF010000288.1:0-3943 GCA_044236665.1 Aestuariivirga sp.
GCGAAATATCTTGAAGGCTTCGGCCCCAAGGTCGAGGGCTTCGATCAGGTACCTTTCGGCGACCACGAGGCGCTCAAGGCGGCAATCGGCCCCGAAACCGCCGGCATCCTGATCGAGCCGGTGCAGGGCGAGGGCGGCATCCGCCCGGTGCCGGCGCAGTGCCTCAGGGGCCTTCGCGAACTCTGCGATGCGCACGGCATTCTGCTGGTCTTTGATGAAGTGCAATGCGGAATTGGCCGTACCGGCAAGCTCTTTGCGCATGAGTGGGCTGGCGTCACGCCCGACATCATGGCGGTGGCCAAGGGCATCGGCGGCGGTTTTCCGCTGGGCGCCTGCCTTGCCACCGAAGCCGCGGCTGCCGGCATGACGGCAGGTACGCATGGTTCCACCTATGGCGGCAATCCGCTGGCCACTGCCGTTGGTAACGCGGTGCTCGACGTCGTGCTGGCGCCGGGCTTTCTCGAGAATGTCCAGCAGCGCGCCCTCACGCTGAAGCAGAAGCTTGCCGCGCTCAAGGACCAGCACCCCGCCATCATCGAGGATGTGCGCGGCGCCGGACTTATGATGGGCATCAAGTGCAGGGTGCCGAACACCGCCCTTCAGGCGGCGGCGCTCGATCAACATCTTCTCACCATCGGCGCGGGCGACAATGTCGTGCGCCTGCTGCCGCCACTCATCGTGACGGATGCAGACATCACCGAGGCTGTGGACAAGCTTGACCGCGCCTGCAGGGCGCTTGCGGCCAAGCCTGCCGCCTAAGGAAACGCAAATGACGACCCCGAAGCATTTTCTCGATATTTCCGATTTCGATTCTGCCACGCTCAACGCCATCATCGGCAAGGCGCGCGCCATGAAGCAGGCGCGTGAAGGCCTGCCCAAGGGCTGGCGCGAAGAGAATGCGCCGCTGAAGGGCCGCATGCTGGCGTTGATCTTCGAGCGCCCCTCAACCCGCACCCGCGTTTCCTTCGAAGTTGGCATGCGGCAGATGGGTGGGGAGACGCTGGTGCTGTCGTCAAGCGACATGCAGCTGGGCCGTGGTGAAACCATCGCCGACACGGCGCGCGTGCTGTCGCGCTATGTCGATGCCATCATGATCCGCGCCGCCAGCCACACGACGCTGACGGAACTTGCCGCTGCCGCCACCGTTCCGGTCATCAACGGCCTCACCAATCTCACCCACCCTTGCCAGGTGATGGCCGATGTCATGACGCTTGAGGAACACGTGGCGCCCGTAAAGGATCTGACGGTGAGCTGGGTGGGCGATGGCAACAATGTCGCCGCCTCCTGGATTCACGCCGTGGGCCGCATGGGCGGCAAGCTCCGGATCGCCGCGCCGCGCGAGCTGGCACCGTCGCGTGAGGTTCTCGCCTGGGCGAAAGAGCAGGGCGCGGATGTCAGCGTGATGGACTCGCCGCAACAGGCCGTGGAGGGCGCACATTGCGTCATCACCGATGCCTGGGTGTCCATGCATGATACCGATGCGGCAAGCCGCCATAACCTGCTGCGGCCCTATCAGGTGAATGCCCAGCTGATGCAGCTGGCACGCCCCGGCGCCAAGTTCATGCACTGCCTGCCCGCCCACCGCGGCGAGGAGGTGACGGACGAGGTGATGGATGGGCCCAACTCGCTGATCTTCGATGAGGCGGAGAACCGCCTCCATGTCCAGAAGTCCATCCTGCTGCATTGCCTGGGGGCTTGAACCGTGGCGGCCAGCGAACGTGCCGGTGAAGATCTGGTCCTGCCCTTTGAGGTGAAGCCGCTGGGCGTGCGCGGCCGGCTGGTGCGGCTTGGCGCGGCGGTCGACGACATCCTGCACCGGCATGATTATCCGCCACCGGTCTCGGCGCTCCTGGCCGAGGCCGTGGCGCTCACCGCCATTCTGGGCGCCATGCTGAAGTTTGACGGCAAGTTCATCCTCCAGACCAAGACAGACGGCCCGGTGGACATGGTGGTGGCCGATTATGTCTCGCCCGGCCGTATCCGCGGCTATGCCCGCTTCGACGCCAAGCGGGTGGCGGCCCTTACCAACCCCACCCAGTCCGATTTGCTCGGCCAGGGCTATCTAGCGATGACGGTGGACCAGGGCCCCGACATGGAACGCTACCAGGGCATCGTGCCGCTGGAGGGCAGCGACCTGACCTCCGCCGCCCATGCCTATTTCGAGAAGTCAGAACAGATCCCGACCGCGCTTCGCATGGCGGCGGGGCCGCTCCTTGAACGCGGCGCCAGGGCCGAAAGCTGGCGGGCCGGTGCCATCATGGTGCAGCATCTGCCGCGCGAAGGCGGCGCCAGCCCGCTGCCCAGCCATTCGGGCGATGCCCCGCAGGGTGCGGAGGATGTTGCGCCGCAAGAAGACGATGACTGGGTAAAGGCCCGGCTGCTGCTTGGCACGGTCGAGGCGCATGAACTGCTCGACCCCCAACTCACCGCGGAAGAACTGCTCTACCGCCTCTATCACGAGGATGGCGTCACCGCTTATCCACCCACCCCGCTGGCACGGTATTGCAGTTGCTCACAAGACGGCATCACCCGCATGCTGGCGCGCTTCCCTGCGGAGGACCAGGCGGACATGGTGGAAAACGGCGAAATCGCCGTGACCTGCGAATTCTGCTCGACCACCTACAAGGTGGCTCCCGGTGACCTCACCTCTTGACCGGACGTGTCGTATTTCGACCCAAACCTGTCCAAAACGTTAGTAGTATTCACCACCACCTTGTGAGAGTGTGATTGACGGGAAGAGTTGACCGTGACAGGCTCACGGTCAAGATCATGGGCAAGGCATTGCCCCAACGAAAAGAAGAATGGACGAGGGAGAGGCGAAGGAAGCGATGCAGCGGCCAAACCGGCGCGTTGAGCATCAAAGTCCCGCCGTCGATCTCTCAGCCCCAAGTTTGAACGGTCACTTAAGGAGAGAGACGTATGACCGAATTTGAAATGAAGATGATGGCAGCGAAGAAGGCCGTTGGCCTCGGCAAGCTGTCCCGCCGCGACTTCATCCAGTTCGCGATGGCCTCCGGCATGACGCTGGCCGCCGCCAACACGCTGTTCGCCTCCGCCGCGCGCGCCGAGCCCAAGAAGGGCGGCGTGTTCAAGGCCGCCGTCGGCCACGGCCAGACCACGGACTCGCTCGATCCGGCGACCTGGTCCAACGGCTTCACCTTCGCCTGGGGCAAGTCCGTTATGGGCGCGCCGCTGGTGCAGATCAGCCCGAAGAACGAAATCATCCCGCACGTCGCTGAAAGCCTCGAGCCGTCGAACGGCGCCTCGAAGTGGGTGGTCAAGCTGCGCAAGGGCATCACCTTCCACAATGGCAAGACGCTGACCGCTGACGACGTGGTCGCCACCATCAACTATCACATCGCGCCGGACTCGAAGTCGCCCGCCAAGGGCGTGCTGTCGAACCTCGTGTCGGTCAAGGCCGATGGTCCGGATACCGTGGTGTTCGAACTCTCTGGCGGCAATGCCGACTTCCCCTATCTCCTGTCTGACTATCACCTTGCCATGTACCCCTCCGAGGGCGGCAAGATCCAGTGGGAGAAGGGCATCGGTGCCGGTCCCTATGTGCTGAAGTCCTTCGAGCCGGGCGTCAAGCTGACGGCAGAGCGTAACCCCAACTACTTCGGCACCACCTGGTTCGATGGCGTCGAGGTTCTCTCGATCATCGACGTGGCCGCGCGCACCAACGCCTACCTCTCGGGCGAAGTGCACTTCATCGACCGCGCCGACCTCAAGACCATCGACATGCTGAAGTCGGCTCCCGAGACCGAGCTTTACAATGTCTCGGGCACCGCGCTCTATTCTGCGCCGATGCTGGTAGATGTCGCGCCCTTCAACATCCTTGAAGTGCGTCAGGCCATCAAGTGGGCGATCAACCGTCAGGAACTGGTGGACAAGATCCTCTACGGCTACGGGTCTCCCGGCAATGACAACATGCTGGCCCAGT
>JBIIGF010000289.1:0-3942 GCA_044236665.1 Aestuariivirga sp.
GCCAGCGCAGCCGCTCCATATTGTCGACGAGCGTGTCCGCATGCGCTGCCGCCCGGCTGGTGTTGAGGGCCGTCACGGTCTGCGGGCCAAGCGCGCCCGACACCTTGATGCCGGATGCCTTCTGGAACAGGCGGAGCTGCACAGAGAGTTCAGCGTCGAGCAGCGTCGTGTCGCCGTCCTCCGCCATGGCCGCCACATAGCCCAGTTCCTCGAGGCGCTGGCGCACCGACGGAATGCGCTCGTCATTGCCGCCCTTCTTCACGACCGGGCCATCTTCGATGATACTGACCGTGACAGGCGCCGCACCGCGCGCTTCAGCCAGCGCCGTCTTCATGGCGGCATAGGCCGGGTGGGTTGGATGAAGGCTTTTCAGATAGTCGGCCGGGAAGGGCGACCACGCCAGCACCTTCATGGCTTGCGCAGCCGGAACCCAGTCGGGCTTCACATCATGATAACGCGACAGCCGGTTCGGATCGAACTGGCCGCCCGAGGCGTCACGCGCATAGCGCAGTGCGGCGGCGGTGAGGTCGATGTCGAGCCGCGCCATGGCGGCCGGGTCCTGTACGGGAAGCGGGGCATCGAAACCCGCGAGCCCGCCGGGGAGATAGGCCTGGGGGTCCAGCCCGTCATTGGCAGCGGATGACAGTTGCTGCAGCACCGCGGCACCGCGCGGGCTCAACGTGCCGTCCTTGAGCCAGATCGGCCGGAACGCCTGCGACCGATACTGGTCCAAAATCGCATCGCGGGCCGCGGGCAGCACCCTGAGCGAGGCATTCTCGCTGGTCAGCTGATCGTGGATTGCACCCGCTGCGGGGTCAGCCGGGCGGGGTTCGCTCAGCTTCAGGGCGCTGAGCGCTGCAAGCTTGGGTGCGACATAGGTGAGATTGCCCATGCCGAGGCCGGGGTCGGGCTCGGGGTCGGCATCGGATCTTGTGGTGGCGGAGGCGGCCTTCTTGCCCTGGCCGGGAACGCCCAAGGCGTCGCGATTGTTTTTCCAGCCGAACAGGTTGCGGCTCATCTCCTTGCGGGTGTCGCGCGTCTTGGGGGTGAACAGGCGCTCAAGAAAGCCGGGCTTCTGCTTCTTTACCTTGCTGTCTGCCAGAGCGCCGCCGCTGGCCACGAGGGCAGCAACACACGTAACGGCACACAACTTTACAAACGTCTTCATACCACCCACCTGCGCCTCACCAGACGCCGTCATGTTTAGCGTCTTCGAGGCCCGATGAAAAATCAAATCCTTTTCATTCTGCCTTGCTTAGTCTTGATTGACGTCAGGCTGAGGCTTCCTCGAGGCCGAGGTCCTTCATGCGGCGGTAGAGCGTCGAGCGTCCGATGCCGAGTTTCCGCGCCACTTCCGACATCTGGCCCTGATAGCGTGCCAGCGCGAGGCGGATCATGTCGGCCTCGACATCCTCAAGCTTGCGGATGTGGCCGCCCTCGGTCACTGCCGGAATGCCATAGGCCACTCCATCTGCCACGGCCGGGCCGCCCTTGCGCGGCAGGGGCGAGCCACCCGCGATGGCAGCTGTACCCTTCGGCAGGTCAGGCTTCGGCGCCAGTTGCGGGGCGGGTGGAATGCGGATCTCGTAGCCATCGACGAGCGAGGCGATCTGCGGAAAATCCTCAACATCGAGGCGGCCGCCCTCGCACAGCACCATGGCGCGGAACACGGTGTTCTCGAGCTGGCGCACATTGCCGGGCCAGGAATAGGACTTCAGCAGGCTCAGCGCCTCAGCCGAAATGCCGCGTACCTTGCGGCCCTCCTCGGCGGCGAAGCGCGTGATGAAATGCTCGGTCAGCGCGGGAATGTCTTCCTTGCGCTCGCGCAGCGGCGGCACCATGATCGGGAAGACATTGAGCCGGTAGTAGAGATCCTCGCGGAACTGTCCGGCCTTCACCATCTCGATCATGTTGCGGTTGGTAGCCGAGATCAGGCGGATGCTGACCTTCACCGGCCGGCGCGCGCCGACCGGGTCGATCTCGCCCTCCTGAATGGCGCGCAGGAGCTTCACCTGCATGTCGAGGGGAAGCTCTGCCACCTCATCGAGGAACAGCGTGCCGCCATCGGCCTCCTGGAACTTGCCGGTGTGCTTTGCGGTGGCACCCGTGAAGGCGCCCTTCTCGTGGCCGAACAGGATCGACTCGACGAGGTGTTCGGGAATGGCGCCGCAGTTCACCGCCACGAAGGGCCGGCCGGCGCGCTCGCTCTCGCCCTGAATGGCGCGCGCGATGATTTCCTTGCCGACGCCCGACTCGCCTTCGATCAGGATCGGGATGTTGGACTGCGCCCCTCGCCGCCCGAGGCGCAGCACATTCGCCATGGCGGGTGAGGAGGCGATGAGTTCCGAGAAGGAGAGGGCGCCGCCCACCTTCTTGTTGAGGCGCTTCACCTCCTCGGTGAGCGCATTCACCTTGAGGAGGTTCTGGATCGAGATCTTCAGCCGTTCGGGGCTGATGGGTTTCACCACGAAGTCATCCGCCCCGGCGCGCATTGCCTTGATCACGGTTTCGATCGAGCCTTGCGCCGTCTGAACGATCACCGGCAGGTCGCCGCGGATCGACTGCAGCCGCTCGAGGAACTCGAGGCCTCCCATGCCCGGCATGTTGAGGTCGAGGATCACCAGTTCGATGGTACCGCCGGAATGGCTCTTCAGAACTTCGATGGCCTTTGTGCCGCCGTCCACCGGCATCGGATCGCAGCCGAAGCGCCGGATCATTTCCTCGAGAATTCTGCGTTGAGCCGGATCGTCTTCGACAATGAGAACGCGGACAGCCATGCGTTGTTGAACTTCTTCTTGGATGCTGACGGAAGAAGAAGGAAAAACCACTCCGGCGTGCAAAGCTCCGGTGCGACTCGCCTTCTTCTGTGTGGTAAACTCTCACCCAAGGGTAAAGGCGCTGTTAATGCGCAGGCACGTTTGGGGACAATCAGCGAGGCTTTCGCAGTGCTCCGGCGGGCTCCGATGTCATGGGCGGAAAGTGAATTCAACCGGGAGTATCTGTTGAGCCTGTTGCGTATCACCTTGTTCGCCATTGCCGCGCTGGGCCTCGCGGGCGGTTTCGCCGCACCCCATCTCGGCGCCGAATCGCTGCAGCCGTGGATCTGGGGTGGTGCGGCGGGCCTCGTTCTTGTGTCGCTCACGGCCGAGATCGTCACGTCGCTGCTCAAGGGCGAGGTGGGTCTCGACATCGTGGCGGGCCTGTCGATCTCCGCCGCGCTGGCGTTTGGCGAAACGCTGGCGGCTGGCGTGGTGGCCCTCATGTATGCAGGCGGCCAGTTGCTGGAAGATATCGCGGCCAACCGGGCCCGCGCCGACATGCGCGCCCTTCTGGCCCGCGTGCCGCGGACGGCGCTTCGCTATGATGACGGCCACCTGCGCGAGGTACTGATCGACGAGCTGCGCCCCGGTGACCGGCTGCTGCTGCGCCAGGGCGACATCATTCCGGCCGATGGCCGCATCACGTCAGGAAAGGCCCTGCTCGACACTGCGGCACTCACGGGGGAATCGGTGCCGGTGCGCGGCCTCGAGGGCGATGAGGTGCAGAGCGGCGCACGCTCGCTGGATACTGCCTTCGACATGGTGGTGCTGCGTCCGGCCTCCGAGAGCACTTATGCGGGGATCGTACGCCTGGTGCAGGCCGCACAGGCCGCGAAGGCGCCAATGGTGCGGTTGGCGGACCGCTATGCCATCGTGTTTCTCGCCGTCACCGTGGCGCTGGCGGGTGGTACCTATCTGATCACGGGCGATCCGATCCGCATGCTGGCTGTGTTGGTGTCGGCAACGCCGTGCCCACTCATCCTCGCGGTTCCTGTAGCCATCATCTCCGGCATGGGCAAGGCGGCGCGGCGCGGGCTTCTGATGAAGGGTGGCCCGGTTCTCGAAACCATGGCGCGCGCCACGACACTCGTCATCGACAAGACCGGAACGCTCACCAAGGGAC
>JBIIGF010000516.1:0-3930 GCA_044236665.1 Aestuariivirga sp.
CCGTATCTCCTGCTCCGGCGGCATTGCCGGTCTTGAGATGATGCATCAGCTGATCGCCGCCGATCACGGCCATGTTCTGGCAAGCGAAGTTGTCGAGTGGTTCCTCCATTCGGATGTGCGCACCGGTGACATGCCGCAACGGATGGCGATCCGAGAGCGCATGGCGGTGCGCGACCCGAAGCTCATCAAGGTTCTCGAAACAATGGAAACGTCGCTGGAAGACGTCCGCTCGCGCGAGGGCCTAGCCAGCCTGGCCGGCATATCAGTTCGGCAGCTTGAACGCCTGTTCAAGCTCCATCTCGGCCGAACCATCTCTGAGCATTATGCTGAGATCCGGCTTCGCCATGCCCGGACTCTGCTCCGGCAGACCTCCCTCTCGGTCCTAGAGGTCGCGATCGCATCCGGTTTTACCAATGCAAGCCATTTCTCACGCTCTTACCGGAAGCGTTTTGGCCACTCGCCACGCCATGAAGTCCAGCGCCACCCCACCGGACAGGACACTTCAATTGTGCTTCGCACAAAGCCACATCCAGCCGGTTGATGTCTCGTTCAAGCAAAAACAAGTCGCGTCTGGTAAAATCGCAGCTTGGATCGCCCTCATTATTGAGCTTGGCTCAGAAGGGGACCAGGCCATGACATTATCCATCAAAACTCTCATTCGTTCAGCCTGCGCGCTGGTGGCCGCCACCGTGTGGGGCACGTCCATGGCGCAAGCACAGGACACACTCGCCCAGGTGAAGCAGAAGGGGACGCTGACCGTCGGGATCAAAAACGACTATAAGCCGTGGGGCTTCCTCGATCCGTCGGGCAAGATTGTCGGTCTCGAGATCGATCTCGCTAATTCCATCGCCCAGAAGATCGGCGTTTCTAAGGTTGAGCTAGTGCCGGTGACGGCTGCAAACCGCATGGAGTTTCTCAATCAGGGTCGTATCGATCTCGTGATCGCAACAATGGGCGACACCGAAGCACGCCGCAAAGTCGTCGGCATGGTCGAGCCAAATTATTACGCGGGCGCGACGAACATCTTGTCACCGAAATCCGCCAATCTGAAAAATTGGAGCGACCTGAAGGGTCGCAAAGTTTGCGCCGTTCAAGGCGCTTACTACAATCGCCGCGTGACAGAAATGTATAGCCCGGAATTGGTTGTTTACCCGGCTGTTCCGGACGCCCTCAACGCTTTGCAGGGCGGCAATTGCATTGCCTTCTTGTTCGATGACACGCTCATCGTTTCAACACTTTCGGGCGGCGATCCGAAATGGGCAAATTATGAAATGCCTTTGAATTCAGAAGATCCGCAATTGTGGGCCATCGGCGTCCGCCTTGCTGACCTCAACGGCCCCTTTGGCCAGCTGGTCAAGGACATGTCGGTTGATTGGCACAAGACCGGCTATCTGCTTGAACTCGAAAAGAAGTGGGGCATCAAACAGAGCCCCTATCTGATCGAAACGAACAAAAAGCTGAAAGGCAATTGAGCGCCAAATTCGGGCAGGGTTCTCAGGAACCCTGCCTTCACTCTTCTCTGACGCTTTGGCTCTCTTTCAATGATGGAACCGATCGCACGCTGGTTTAAATGGCTGTCGAGCACCCACGGCCTGAATTACAGCGTCTTTTTTGATAGCTACGATCAAACGCTTTTTCTCAAGGGCCTGCAGACTACCATTTTTTTGTCCCTTGCCTGCATTTTCCTTAGCATTATGGTGGGATTGATCGGCGCGTGGCTACAAGGTTCGCGCTTGCGTGCTGCACGGATTGGCACAGCGATGTTCGTGCAGTTTTTCCGTAATACGCCGCCCCTCGTACAACTCGCATTTTTCTACTATGCGGTCAGCTCATTGTTGCCGACCTTGACTGACCAGTTCGGTGCACAGGCGCCAATCATCAACAATCTCGGCTGGGCAATCATTTCTTTTTCGTTGTTCGCCGGCGCCTTCAATATCGAAATTTTCCGCTCGGGCATCGAAGCGGTTCCAACAGCGATGACGGAAGCTGCCGAATCGCTCGGTTACACGCGGTTGCAGATCTACCGTATTGTCGTCGTTCCGATTGCGTTCCGCATTTGTTTGCCGTCGCTCGGTAACAATCTCGTCAATCTGGTGAAGACGACGACACTCGCCTACGCTATTGGGGTGCCGGAGCTCCTTTACGCGTCCGCACAGATCTGGTCGGAAGCGATGAACGTGCGCGAAATGATGGTGCTTCTGCTCATTACCTATGTGGCACTGGTCGCTGTGCTGGTGGGCTTGATGCAGCGTTGGGAACGATCCTTGCGTATTCCGGGGTACATCGCATGAAAGCGCTATCCCCAAACTCGCTCCCGGTTCTACTCACGCCAACGCGCACGGCACTTGAGCCGTTGCCTGCCTTCACTACGTTCGTTCAATCACGCGCGCTTGCTATCATTCTCGTGGGCGGCTTCATTCTGTCCTGCGGGATCAGCGCCGCTCTATCCGCCGGAGCTACGCAGCCGCAGCCTTCCATTCTCGACGTATTGCTGAAGTGGGCTCCGCTCATCGGCGGTGGTTTTCTGTTCAATATTGCGGTGAGCATCGCGTCAATGGCGATTGGAACTTTGAGCGGCGTTCTTCTCGGACTGGGCCAGATTTCGCCCTCCCGTTCAATCGCCAAGATCAGCTGGTTCCTAACTCAATTTTTCCGGAATTCGCCTTGGCTCGTGCTCTTATTCTTCGTAATGTTTCTTTTGCCATTCGAGCTGAAACTCGGCAGCCTCACGCTTCCCTTGCCTGCATGGTTCAAGGCAATCATCGGCCTAGCGCTGCCCGTTATGGCCAATGTCGCGGAAATTGTGCGCGGCGGCATCAAATCCATTCCCTTTAGCCAATGGGAATCGGCTGAGAGCTTGGCCTTTTCGCGGCGGCAGATTTTGTGGCAAATCATTCTGCCGCAAGCCTTCAAGCGGATGATTCCACCCTGGATGAATCTTTACGCCATCCTCACCATGGCAACGACACTGATATCGGTTGTCGGCATTCAAGATTCAATGACGCTCACGAAAGCTGCCCTCGTTGCCGAAGGACGTCTCGATCTTTACCTGCCGTTCTACACGATGCTGCTCTTAATGTTCTTTGCCTATTGCTATCCCATCGCTCGTCTGACCCAATCGCTCGAACGCCGCGTAGCGGTCAAGTTTTAGGAACACCACTATGCTTGGTCAGCCGCTGATCGAAATCGATCACGTCGAAAAATCCTTCCACAACACCGTGGTGTTGCGTGATATTTCGATGAAGATCACAAAGGGCGAATGCGCCTGCATCATCGGGCCATCAGGGTCTGGCAAATCGACTTTGCTACGCTGTATCAACGCGCTCGTTCCAGTTTCGAGAGGCTCGATCATCGTCGACGGAATTCAGGTTAACGATCCGAACCTCGATAAGCTCGCCTTGCGCCGTAAGGTCGGGATCGTCTTTCAACAATACAATCTCTTTCCCCACAAAACCGCGATACAGAACATTGCAATGGCACCGATAAATGTTCTCGGCAGGCCGAAAGAGGAATCGTATGAGCGGGCCCGTCAGCTCCTCGCGAAGGTAAAATTGTCGGAGAAGGCAGATGCCTATCCAGGTGAATTATCGGGCGGCCAGCAGCAGCGCGTAGCTATTGCACGCTCACTCGCGATGAACCCGTTAGTCATGCTCTTTGACGAGGTCACAGCGGCGCTCGATCCAGAAACAAAAAAAGAAGTTCTCTTCACAATCCGAGATCTAGCAGCGGAAGGGATGACATGTATTCTTGTTACCCATGAGATGGGATTTGCTTCCGAAGTTGCCGACCACGTCTACTTCACAGATGGCGGAATGATTGTTGAATCCGGTACGCCAACCGATATTTTCAAAGCAGCCAAAAATGATCGAACCCGCGCATTTTTAAGCCAAGTATTGTAAATAGAAAAAGACTTAATAGACGATTTCAAAA
>JBIIGF010000290.1:0-3926 GCA_044236665.1 Aestuariivirga sp.
ATGGAGATCGAATCGCCCTTTACCGTCACGTCGTGCGGGAAACGGCCATGCACGGAGTCGAACTGCAGGAGATGGGCGTTGGTTTCCACCGGGCCCAGATCATTGATGGCGACAACGTCGATATCCTTGCGGCCCGATTCATAGATGGCGCGCACGATGTTGCGGCCGATACGGCCAAAGCCGTTGATGGCGACACGGACTTTCGTCATGGGAGGATCTCCAGTTTGCCAGATTGGGAACAGTCGGATTCCGCGCCCTTATAGAGAATTTGCTGCAGCGCGGAAGGGGAAACTTGAGGCGCGCACCTCAGGCAGTGAGCGCAAAATGCCGGGGGAAAAAAGCCGCCAGTGTGGCCATTACCACCTTCTCCGCCTCGGGCGCCGTCACCCGCCCCTTCTGCCCCGCCCCGGTTGCTGCCAGCCCGAGCCAGAGCCCGTCTGTCAGGCATTCGAGGCTGCGCATGACGAGCGCCGGATCAAGCCCGTAATCTCCCTCCGCATTGATCCGCGCCACCAGTTCCCGGGTGAGGGCGAAGCGTTCGGCATCGCGTTTCTCGCAGATCTGCTCATAGACCGGGCGGCCCTGCGCCTCGCCCCAGAAGGCGATCCACGCCGCCAGGCGTTCCGGCGTGAATACGGCGGTGTCGAAGTCGGAAAGCAGGATCGCCCTCAATTGTTCCGCCGGTGCCGTTCCGGCCTGCTTCATCCGGCTGGACCAGTGGTCGCGGTATTCCGTGGCGAGGCATTGCAGCGTCTCGGCCAGAAGCGTGTCCTTGGTACTGAAATGAAAGATCACGATACCTGGGGAAAGGCCAGCCTGGCCTGCCACATCGGCGACGGTGAGCGCGGCATAGCCCTTGGCGGCGAGTACGGCGATCGTCGCCTCGATGAGTTGCTGGCGGCGCACATCGCGCGAGGCTTTGCGCGGCGGGGAGGAGGCCGCGGCGGCCGTTCTGGGCTGCCTGCGCAACGGTGTGGTAGCTGTCATGCGCGCAACATAGACAATCCGGCAGAGCGGGGAAAGCGCCACCCAGCCCGATTGACCAGCCTGCCGCAAGGCCCCTAAAGAGGGACAAGAGGGAAATATGCGCGACCACGAGCTTCGGAATGCCCTGAATGACGAGTTGCACGGCAGGCCGGGCCTTCCCGTCACAGCCCCGGCGCGCGTTACCCACCTTGCCTTCACCATCGGCGAGAGCGATGGCGACCCGCTCGCCCATGTGAAACTGCTCTGCGATGCGCTGGGGGTGAAGCCCCCGGCCGAGGGTGCTGCCCACCACAGCGCCGACATCGCCGGCGGCCAGATCAAGTATGAGCGGCATGGCGAATTCTACCGGATCAGCGTGGTGGCGGAAGGAAGCGCCGAAAAGGGCGAGGCACTGAGCCTTCTGCCCGTCGGCTGGGTCGATGGCCTGCCCGGCGAACGGCTGGTCGGCATTCACACCCATATCCTGGCCAAGGAAGACCCGGTACCCGATGCTGCGGCGCTTGCCGCCCTGTTCGGCCACGAGGACCTTGCCGGATCCCGCGTCAGCTCGGGGCTTGCAACGGTCTGGACGGACTTCCGCATCGGAGCGGATGGCTATACCCGCATTCTGGTGCAGGACCACGGCCTGTCGCCCCTGCGGCTGGGGCGCGTCGTCCGGCGCGTCCATGAAATCGAAACCTACCGCATGATGGCGCTGCTCGCCCTGCCGCTGGCGCGCAAGGTGCAGCCGGAACTGGCCGGGCTGGAGCGGGCGCTCTCGAAGGTCACGGGCGACATGCTGTCGGCCCAGGAGAGCCATGAGGATGCCGAACTGCTGAGCAGCCTCAGCCGCATCGCCCGCGATGTGGAGGAGATTTCCAGCCGCACCAGCTACCGCTTTGCGGCGGCGCGCGCCTACAAGGCGCTGGTGGACAAGCGCATCGCGGAACTGGGCGAGGAGCGGGTGATGAGCTTCCAGCGGCTTGGCGTGTTCCTCGACCGGCGCTTCACCCCCGCCATGGCAACCTGCCTTGCCGTGTCGGACCGCATCACCAGCCTGGCCGGACGCGCCGAACGCGCATCCAACCTGCTGCGCACGCGGGTCGACATCGCGCTTGAGGCGCAGAACCAGAAACTCCTCCAGTCGATGGAGAAGCGTGCCCACCAGCAGCTGCGTCTGCAGCAGACCGTCGAGGGCCTCTCCGTGGTGGCGATCAGCTACTACCTGATCGGCATCCTCAGCAAGCTCATCGAAGGCGTCGGCGCGTATGCCGATGCCGACACGAAACTCATCAGCCTGCTGAGCATTCCCGCGGTCGTGTTCCTCGTGTGGTACGGCATCCGGCGGATGCGCAAGCACATACTGGGCACGGGAGAGTAAGGGCTCTCACAAATAGGAGTTGATCAGGTTCTCGATCCGCTCCTGGCGGCCGGACTTCGGCTGCGGCTCGATCCCCTCCGCATGGACGCGCGCGGCGATTGACTCGAGCGTCTCGCGGCCTTCCAGCATGGCGCGGTTCTTCGGCTCGCTCCACTTGCCGTAGCGATCGGCGACGAGCGCGCCGAGCTTTCCGTCCTCGATGATCTTCGCCGCGATCAGCAGGCCGCGGGCGCAGGCATCCATGGAACCCACATGAGCGTGGAGGATGTCATCCGGATCGATCGACTGACGGCGGATCTTGGCATCGAAGTTGAGGCCGCCGGTGGTGAAGCCGCCAGCCTTGAGGATTTCGAGGAAGGCCAGCGCCATTTCCGGAATGTTCATGGCGAACTGGTCGGTATCCCAGCCGGACTGGTAATCACCGCGGTTGATGTCGATGCCGCCGAAGATTCCGAGCGCCGAGGCGAGCGCAATCTCATGCTCGAACGTGTGTCCGGCGAGAATGGCATGGTTCTGCTCGATGTTGACCTTCACATCATCCTTGAGGCCGAGCGACGCGATGGTGGCATAGACGGTTGCCACGTCATAGTCATACTGGTGCTTCGTCGGCTCCTGCGGCTTCGGCTCAATCAGGATCGGACCCTTGAAGCCGATCTTGTGCTTGTACTCGACCACCATCGACAGGAAACGCTTGGCCTGTTCCAGCTCATGGCCGATATTGGTGTTGAGCAGCGTTTCATAGCCTTCGCGGCCACCCCACATCACATAATTGGCACCGTCGAGGTCCTTGGTTACATCCATGCAATGCTTCACCTGCGCGGCGCAGTAGGCAAACACATCGGGGTCCGGATTGGTGGCCGCGCCCGCCATGAAGCGGCGGTTGGAGAACATGTTGGCCGTGCCCCACAGCAGCTTCTTGTTCTTCTTCGCCATCTTCTTTTCGAAGATCCGGGCGATCTCGCTGACATTGGCGTTGAACTCCTTCAGCGATTTTCCCTCGGGCGCGATGTCGAGGTCGTGGAAGCAGAAGAAGTCGATGTCGAGCAGTTCCAGCGTCTCGAACATCAGGTCGGCCTTCATGCGGGCCGCCGCCATCTCGTCGCCCATGTGGTGCCACTGGCGCATGAAGGTGTCGCCGCCAAACGGGTCCCCACCCGGCCAGCACAGCGTATGCCAGTAGGCAACCGCAAAGCGCATCTGCTCGCGCATCGTCTTGCCCAGAACCTTCTGGTCCGGATTGTACCAGCGGAAGGCCAGTTCACCGGTGGCGGACGGGCCTTCATACTTGACGGGCTGCTGCAGCGTATAGAACTGGCTCATCAGCGGTAGATCTCCTTGATCGCGGGATAGATTTTCGCGTAGCGGCGATAGTGGTCCTCGTAGGCGCCCTGCGCCTTCTTCTCGGGCTTGATGGTGCGCGCCGTCTTTGGCGCGGTCAGCACCTTGCGATAGTCAGCCCCCGTCGCGGCGATGAGGCCGAGGCGCGCCGCGCCGAACGCACCGCCCACATCGCCCGCGGCCGGAAGATCGACCGGAACGCCGAGAACAGTTGCGATGATCTTGAGCCAGAGTTCCGACT
>JBIIGF010000291.1:0-3924 GCA_044236665.1 Aestuariivirga sp.
TGGATGTGGCGGAGCAATATGCGGCGTTGGTGGCTGATCAGACCTCCGCTGAGCGCCTCTTCGCGCTGATCCGCCATGAGCACCGGCGTACGGCGCGCACCATTCTGGAACTCACCGGCGAGAAGCGCCTGTGCGAACGGTTCGAGGGCCTGCAACGCCGCTTCGAGCGTGTGCGCCCGATGGTCGACCAGGCCAACCGCTGGCAAGTGCAGTTGCTGAAGGAAACCCGTGCTTCCGGTGGCAACGAGACGCTCATGATGCCGTTGCTGATGACCATGAACTGCGTGGCCGCGGGCCTCGGCTGGACAGGCTGATCAGCCATCATCCAGCTTTGCGGCCTCAAGACCGTGAACGAGCGTCTCGCGCTCGTCGAACACGAAGCACTTGCCTTGCCACAGGCTTTGTTCCGGCGGGATGATTTCGAGATATTTCAATATGCCGCCCTTGAGGTGGTAAACGTTGTGAAACCCAAGCTGGCGCATGTAGCTCGTGGCCTTCTCGCAGCGAATGCCACCAGTGCAGAACATGGCGATCTTGCGGTCTTCCTGGCCTGCGAGTTCTCGGGCCACATAGGTTGGGAACTCGCCGAATCTGCAGGTACCCGGGTCTACTGCGCGGGCGAAGCTTCCAGCCTCGAACTCGAAGCTGTTGCGGGTATCGATCACCAGCACGTCTGGGTCCGAGATCAGGGCGTTCCACTCTTCGGGCACCACATAGGCGCCCACCAGATGGTTGGGGTCAACGCCCCCAATGCCCATGGTGACGATTTCCTTCTTGAGCCGTACCTTCATGCGCTTGAACGGCATGCTGGCCGCCGCCGACTCCTTGCTCTCAAGACCGGTGAAGGGCGGCAGGCTGCGAATAAAGGCCATCATGGCCAAAAGGTTGTCAGGCACTCCGGCAATCGTACCGTTGATCCCTTCACCCGCCAGCAGGATGGTGCCGCGGATGCCGAGGCGGCGCGCCTCGTCGAGAATCGGTGCCCTCCATGACGCGAAATCCGGCAGGCTGGCAAATTTGTAGAATGCGCTGACCGCGATATTGCCCGCCATGCCGATGCCTCTTGCCCTCTGTCTGAAATTCCAGTCTATTCGGCTGTGTAACAATGGCCAACCAGGGAGTGAAGACAAATGACGCTGACCAGAAAGGCTATCCTCGCGGCTGCAGCACTCGTGGCGCTCAGCCTTCCAGCCTCCGCTGCCAACATGATCGGCAATTGCGAAGTGACGGGCGAGAAGGGATCGATACCCATCGCCAGCCCGGCCAAGCCCGGCCAACTGACTGTTGAAGTGTCCCTGCCGGCCCCGATCTGGTGGAATGGCGACACGCCGGAGGCCATCAAGGACGGCATGGAGTACTGCATGGCCGCCGAAATCGCCTGGCGCGCCGGTTACGACAAGCTGGAAGTCGTCAATGTCGGCTGGGATGCGCTGATCGCCGGCCAGACCGATGGCTTCGATCTCGCCCTGTCGCAGATCTCCATCACTGAAGAGCGCAAGAAGGTGCATGATTTCTCGGTGCCGTACTTCGGCTCCGATATCGGCGTGCTGGCCCGCAAGGATGCACCGGTGGATGAAAAGACAATCAAGTCTGCCAAGATCGGCGTGCAGCAGGCCACCACGGGTGCTGCCTTCGTTCAGGACAAGCTCGGGATCATGGATGTGCAGGTCTATCCGGATCAGGGCGACATGTTTGCCGCACTCCGCGCCGGGCAGATCGACGTTGCCATCACCGATACCTCGATCGTGCTTGCTGAGGTGGTGGCGAATCCGGACAAGGTCGATGTCGTCGGCCAGTACAAGACCGGCGAGTCCTATGGTGCCATCTATCCGAAGGGCAATCCGAACAACGCAACGCTCGACAAGATTATCCAGTCGATGATCGATGACGGCACCATTGGCAAGCTTGGTGCCAAGTACCTTGCCGCCGCCTGGGGCAAGGACCCGGCCACCGTCACCTTCTTCAACCCCTGATACGGGATGCCCCCGCTCCGCCTGAAGGGCGGGGGCCTTCAACGCCTGTTGTGAGTACGCCATCCTCAGCCCCATCGCTGCCGCAGCGCGCCGACGGCCTTGCCGTGGCAACCCTGCTGTTTGCCTTGCTCTGCGTGGTCGCGGCCTATGGCGCGACGCATCTGGTCCGCACCTCGCTCGAATATCTCGGCGTGATGCAAGGTGGCTGGCAGATCCTGTTCTGGGCCGTCATCGGCGCGGTGGCCCTGCTCTTCATCCCGGCGGTCAAGGCCTACAGCGGCGCGCGCCGGGCTGCAGCCGCGCTGGCGGGCGGCGACATCGTCACGGCCCGCATCGAGACGGCTGCCTCGCGCGAGAACGCCTGGCTCTGCGTGGGCTGGGGCGCGTTCGCGCTCATCGCCCTCGGCCTGGCGGTGTTCGTAATGATGAACAATGTGGCGGTCGGAAAGACCTTCTTCTACCTGCCGCTGATGCAGGACAAGTGGTGGCTCGTCACCAAGCAGTTCTTCCTCAACAACATCTTCATCTTCATCATCGCGGAAGTGCTGGTGCTGGTCTGGGGCCTTGTCGTGGCGCTGGCAAGGCTCATGCCCGGCAAGGCGGGCCAGCCGATCCGTGCGCTCGCTATCCTCTATTGCGATATCTTCCGGGGCCTGCCTGCCATCGTGACGCTCTACCTCATCGGATTCGGCATCCCCACATCGGGCCTTCCCGATCTCATCGTGCCGCATATCGTGGGGCTGTTCGTCGATCTCTCCGCCCTGTCGGTGGCGGAGCAGCGCAGCCTGACGCGCATTCCCGTCACCTGGTGGTGCATCCTGGCGCTGACGCTGACCTATGGCGCCTATGTCGCCGAGGTCTACCGTGCCGGCATCGAGAGCATTCACTGGAGCCAGGTGTCGGCTGCCCGCTCGCTCGGCCTCTCCTACATGCAGACCATGCGCCATGTGGTGGTGCCGCAGGCGGTGCGCCGCATCATGGCGCCGCTTCTCAACGATTTCATCGGGCTGCAGAAGGATACGGCGCTGGTTCAGGTGGTCGGCGTCATCGACGCTTTCAATCAGTCGCGCATCATCGCGGCCAATGCCTTCAATCTCTCCGCGGTGACGATCGTGGCCATTCTCTTCGTCATCGTCACCATTCCGCAGGCCCGCTTCGTGGACCGGCTGATCGAGCGCGACAATGCGCGCATGCGGGCAGGGGGCTGAGGGCATGGGGTTCCTCGAGATTCGCAATGTCGAAAAGGAATTCGGCCAGCTCCGCGTGCTGCGCGGCATCAACATGACGGTGGATGAGCACGAGGTGGTGTGCCTGATTGGTGCGTCGGGCTGCGGCAAGTCCACGCTGCTGCGCTGCATCAACGGGCTCGAGAAGATCCAGGGCGGTGAAATCCGCCTGATGGATGACCGCGTGTCGGGCCCGGGCGTTGACCTGAACCGCCTGCGCCAGAATGTCGGCATCGTGTTCCAGAGCTTCAACCTGTTCCCGCACATGAGCGTTCTGGAGAATGTGACGCTCGCCCCTCTCAAGGTGCTGAAGATGAGCCGCGAGGAGGCAGAGGCGAGGGCCATGGTGCTTCTGAAGCGCATCGGGCTCGAGGCCAAGGCACGCGAATATCCCGACCGCCTGTCGGGCGGCCAGCAGCAGCGCGTTGCCATCGTGCGTGCGCTCGCCATGGAACCAAAGGTGATGCTGCTTGACGAGATCACCTCGGCACTCGACCCTGAACTTGTTTCGGAGGTTCTCAACATCGTGCGCGATCTCGCCGGGCAGGGCATGACCATGCTGCTCGCCACCCATGAAATGGGCTTCGCGCGCGAGGTCGCCTCCAAGGTGTGCTTCCTGTATGAAGGCGTGGTGCATGAGGAGGGGCCGCCGGCGCAGATCTTCGGTGACCCGAAGGAGGAACGCACCCGCGCCTTCCTCAAGCGCATCATCGAGGCGGGCAGGC
>JBIIGF010000522.1:0-3913 GCA_044236665.1 Aestuariivirga sp.
TGACCTGGCTGCTATCGCTGATATCCATTGTACCCAGATAAACCGAGGCAAGCGTTGCGCCAGCCGTGACGAGGATGATCCAGATGCCCACTCCGATGAGCTTGAACATCGTCACTATCCGCGTACCATCAATTGCCCGCGGGAATAGGTTCCATCTGAATCTGCCTCGCGCAGGCCGTTGATTAGGATGTCACTGATCTCGCCCACCGCCGCTATGTTCAGTTTTAGAAGGCGCGCATTCTCGCTCAGTCCGCCTGAGAGGCGCTGCAAGAGTGGCTCGCAAGCCTCCCGTGCAGTGGACGTCAGAACCGAGCGCTGGGCGGCCATCAGTTCGCGCAACGCCTGATTCTTCCTGTCGGTGAAGTTCGCATGCGTCCCGATCCAATGCTGGCGCAGCGCCGCATTCTCCTCTTCAATCACGTCGATGAGTTTCATCAAGGCAGGCGGCAGGGCAGCGCTGGTACCGGGCGAGGACATGGAATTTTGGGCTGCCATGAGCCGTCAACCGGTGAAATCGCTGATCTGCCCAGCCCTGAAATAGGGCCATTGCCCTTGCTGGGCTGAGATGCTGCCGCTTCTCTCTTCAAGAATGCGGGCGATACCCGTACCACCTGCCTCTGTGTAGACTGAGGCCATCTGATCGGCGGCCATCGAACGCCATACCCCGGCCGACGGACCAGATCCAAAAGCCCCCGATTCAGTATCAGGCAGGAGCGCTTCAAACAGATTGCGAAGAAGCATTCTTTCAAATCCCTGGTACGGAGTTTCCGCCTCCCGTGCAGCACTGCGCCCCTCCGCAAAGGGAAGCGATAACACTGGCCCTGTGAGAGATATTTCAAAGCGCTCCAGTGCGTCCACGGTCTCGGCAAATTCCGTGGGCGCTTCCTTGGCATCTCCCATGTCTCTCAGTTTTGTCATTGCCTGCTCTACCCTTGCAGGATTGGCGCTTCGCATCACATCCATAATTAAATCCGAAGAAAGCGTAACGGCCATTGCTTAACTCTCCAGCTGCAATTGCCTCATCTCAGCACATCAGTCTTGCGGCAGGCTTTAGCAATCATGAAAACGGCCGATTCCAGCCCCTCTTCTTCTTGGGCCTTGCGCTGTTCCTCGCGCTGGAACTGCGTCGCTTTTTCTGACAGTGTCTTCTCCCGTCCGCGGGCAGCAAGAACCTCGCCTCGGATTTCCTCAGCTTCCTTTTTGCAAACAGCAAGCAGAGCTTGCTGGCCTGACAGGCGCTTTAAGGCAGCCGCATGCACGGCCGGAAAAACCGATTCCACTTTGCCCGTTGATGAAGACAGCGCTTCAATGAGGCCCCGGAGCAACTCGGCCTTCTGCTCTTGGCACGCGAGCTTCGCCTCAAGAATCCTCAAAATCTCCTTTTGGGATCCTGCAAGCCGCCGCATGCGATCCGCCCGCTTGCTCAAAATCCACCTGAAGTAAGCCAGGACTCATAGACGCCTAAAAAGACCAGGATCCAGTCCATCCAGATCAGGTATAACAGCAGAAAGCCACCCAGTATAACAGCCCCTGTTGTAGCGTGATACATGGACACCTGCTGAGCAAAGCGATTGCCGAGGCCGAGTGCGAAATTCACTGTCACGGCATAGAGCAGAAAGGGAGCTGCAAGCCTCAGCGCCAGCAACCAGGTTTCGCTCAGCACGGTCATCATACTGCTTGTCAAGGCACCGATCGGCAAACTCGCACCTGGCTGCAAGACCTGGTATGAATCAACTACGGCCTTGATCAACTCGATATGCAGGCCAAGTATGAAAAGCAGCGCGATGGCCGCCGAAGACACCAGCGTGGCAAGGGGCGAACCAGTGTCGCCTTCCTCAAGCGGAATGCCGGGAATGCCTGCGAGTCCGATAAAGTTCGATATGGCAGTCGCACTGAATTGAAGCGCAAGAATGAAGAAGCGTGCCATCAATCCAATGGCTGCACCAATCACGGTTTCGCGGATGATCAGGAGGATAAACTGATTCTCGGGCGTGGCACGCATCGCTTCCACGATTTCGGCGGTCAAGATGGGCGAAATGGCGGCGGTCAGAGCAAGAGCACCGAAGAGCCGGATGTGAACCGGTATTCGTGGACTTGAAAAGCCGGGCCCGAAAAGCAAGCAGCCACCAATCCGGCAGAACAGCAGGAAAACCGCAAGCAACTGGCTGTCCAGTCCGCCCATCACGAAAGCGACGCAATCACATCAAGCTTGCCGCCGCGCGCAATCTCGATATGTGACAGAACAGGTAGCGCGGGGAAGAGACGATCCACGATCATTCTTACATAGGGCCGCGCTTCCGGTGCGGTGACGAGCGCGAATTGCTCGCCGCGGTCCATCAGTGATTTCACCGCAGTGGTGAGATCCGCCGCAAACTGCTCGATCAGCCGCGGGTCGATATCAAATTCGATTACGTCCCCTTTGGCGTCGCGTTTGAGGCTCTGGATGAATGAGATGTCCCATCGGTTACCTAGCCTTACGATCCGGAGAATACCATCGAGAGAGAGATCTCCACAAATCTGCTGTGCAAGGCGCAACCGGACATGTTCAACGATCGCCTCGGGCTTGCGGACATGCGGCGCCACCTCGGCAATCGCCTCGAGAATGAGGTGGAGGTTGCGGACCGATACCCGTTCCGACAGTAACAACTTGAGTATAGCCTGAAAGCCTGAGAAGGACAGGAGTGAGGGACATGTCTCGTCAAGAAGCCGTTTATACTCTGGATCAAGCCGCTCCGTCAGCGCTCGCAGATCCTTGTAGGACATGAGGTTGCCAAGGTTGCTGCGGATCACTTCTGAAAGATGCGTGAGCATGACGGACATCGCATCGACCGGGACATGGCCGTTGCCGCGAAGCTCGGCAGAAAACATGTCGGGATACCAATAGGCTTCCATACCGAAAGCCGGTTCCCGCACCTCATCCCCCGGAAGCTCCGGCCGCGGCTTTCCGCCGGGAATCACCAGCAACTCGCCAAGGCGCAGTTCAAAGCTTGCGGCCGTTGTGCCATGAATACGGATTGCGTAGCTTTTCGGTGGGATCAGCAGGTCATCGCTCAACCTGATCTCAGGAATGACAAAGCCGAATTCCTGGGCGAAGCGACGGCGCATCTTGGCCACGCGGTGGGCAAGTTCGCCGTGCGACACTAGCATAGCACCTGAAATCTGCCGGCCCAGCCGCAATTCGATCTCAGAAGTGCGCAGAAGCTCCTTTACCGAATTTCGCTCCTCTTCTTGCTTTGCGGCCTCCTCGCGCTTCTCCTTGTCAGCGGCTGATCGCAAGATGGCCTGGTTCTGCCGGGTAACCGCGATGGCTCCTGCAGCTATCACGCCGGAGAGAATCGCGAAGGGGAAGAACGGCAGACCCGGCGCCAGCGCCAGTACTCCGAGCAGCGCAGCTGCCACGAGTAGTGCCCGTGGATAAGCGCCAAGCTGGGTGAAGATGGCTTCCTGCGCGGCGCCGCGGTTGCCACCCTTTGACACGAGAAGGCCGGCTGCGAGCGATACGATGAGTGCTGGAATCTGGGTTACGAGCCCATCACCGACCGAGAGCTTGGTGAAAACGTCGGCCGACTCGGAAAAACTCATTCCATGACGGAACATGCCGATGATGATGCCTCCAAAGACATTAACGCCGGTGATGATCAACCCGGCAATTGCATCACCACGGACAAACTTCGAAGCGCCATCCATTGAGCCAAAAAAGGCGCTTTCCTGTTCCAGTTCGGATCGTCTGCGCCGCGCCTCCCTTTCGTCGATCAGCCCGGCAGAGAGGTCGGCGTCGATCGCCATCTGCTTTCCAGGAATGGCATCGAGCGTGAACCGCGCACCCACTTCGGCGATGCGTGATGCGCCCTTGGTGATCACCATGAAATTGATGGTGATGAGAATCACGAACACGATCACGCCAATAACGAAA
>JBIIGF010000292.1:0-3912 GCA_044236665.1 Aestuariivirga sp.
GCAAGTTCGAGATGGAAATGCGTGAAGGTATGCTCCACCAGGCCCGGAACCGGCGTCCAGTGCGCCTCAAGCGGGGCTTCTGCGGAAGGGTCCCTCGGCGTATCTCCCCATGCGGTTGAGGGCACCTCCATCATGCCGCCAAGCAGGCCCTTCTCGGGCCGGCGCCTGAGCAGCACGGCACCATCTTCCCGCTCGATCCAGAAGGCGATGCCACGGCGCAGCGGAACCGGCGCCTTGCCCTTCTTGCGCGGCAGCGACGGCGCAAGGCCGGAGATCCTGCCTGCGCAATCCTCCGCCAGCGGACAGATCAGGCAATTGGGCTCGCGCGGGGTGCAGATGGTGGCGCCAAGGTCCATCATGGCCTGTGCGAAGTCCCCGGCCCGCGCCTCCGGTACCAGCGCCTGCGCCTTCTCGCGAATGTCGGGCTTCGATTCGGGCAGCGGCGTCTCGATGGCATGGAGGCGGCTGATGACGCGCTCGACATTGCCATCGACCGCCGCGTGCCGGCCGCCGAAGGCAATGGCCGCAATCGCGCCCGCCGTATAAGGGCCGATGCCGGGCAGGCTCCGGAGTTCCGCCTCGGTCTCCGGGAAGCGCCCGCCGAACCGCTCCACGACGTGGCGCGCGCAGGCATGGAGATTGCGGGCGCGCGCATAATATCCAAGCCCGGCCCAGGCCCTCAGCACATCATCGAGCGGGGCTGCCGCAAGGTCCTCGACGCGCGGCCAGAGTGCGATGAATTTCGCATAATAGGCCTTCACCGCCTGAACCGTGGTCTGCTGCAGCATGATTTCGGAGAGCCAGACGCCATAGGGATCAGGCGTTTCGCCTGGCCTCGCGCGCCATGGCAGCACCCGGGCATGGACATCATACCAGTTGAGAAGCCGGTTTGCCCGGTTGGCATTCAGCCCTTTTCTGGCCATGCTGCTGCGCAAGACAGTCACTCCAATCATCGCCCCCACGATATAGATCAGCCTCCGGCACCGGCAATGGAAACCCTCGCCAAGCATTTCCGTGACATCACCAAGGCCGCCTTCGCGCGCTATGGCTTTGCCGAGTCGGACGTCGTCGCCCACTGGGCGGCGATCGTGGGCGAGGATCTGGCCGCCGTCTCGGCGCCTGAGCGCATCAAATGGCCGAAAGGCGCTGGCGAGGCGGCCCAGAAACAGGGCGGCACGCTGGTCATCCGCGCAGCACCCGGCCGGGCACTCGAACTACAATATGAAGCGTCCCGCATCATCTCGCGCATCAACAGCTTTTTTGGCTACGGCGCGATTGCCGCGCTGAAGGTCATGCAGGCAGCGGAACTGGCGCAACCGCGCCGGACCAATCGGCCCCTTCCCGAAAAACCTGTTTGCGAACAAGAGCTTGAGTTGCTGGAGGATGGCCCCCTCAAAGCCGCGCTGGAGCGGCTGGGGCGGGGCGTCGCGGGGTCTTCCCGGAGTTCTCCACAAGGCAAATAAGAATTGGTTTCAACCCCCAACATCTAGTAGGTAACCGCCCATGAACATGATCTCCCGCCGTACCCTTCTCATGGCCGGGGCCGCCGCCGCGGCTCTTTCTGCCACTACACCGGCCTTCGCCGTTGACGAGGCCGAACTCCTCAAGCCGCCGTCCTTGGGCGACATGGCGCTCGGCGCCGAAGAGGGGGCAATCACCATCATCGAATACGCCTCCGCCACCTGCCCGCATTGCGCCGCCTTCCACAAGGACGTGTGGCCGAAGCTCAAGGCCGAATATGTGGACACCAAGAAGATCCGCTTCATCTTCCGCGAATTCCCGCTGAATGACGCGGCGATGGCTGCCTTCATGATTGCCCGCGCGGCGCCGAAGGAATCCTATTTCCCGTTGCTCGACGTGCTGTTCGACACGCTGGACACCTGGGCGCAGAACCCGGCCGAGGGCCTCCTCAACATCGCCAAGCAGGCGGGCTTCACCGAAGAGAAGTTCAACGAGACGCTGAAGAACGAGCAGCTGGCGCGCGGCATCATCGAGATCCGCGATGGCGGCGTGAAGTTCGGCGTCAAGGGCACGCCGACCTTCTTCCTCAATGGCAACATCCTCGAAGGCGAAACGACGTTCGAGTCGTTGAAGGCAGCGATCGACCCGCTCCTCTGAGAGGGGCGGCTGACGGAAAGGGCATGGTCTCAAGATGAAATTCACCAAGCTGAGGCTTTCGGGGTTCAAGTCCTTCGTTGAGCCGACGGATCTCATCATCGAGCCCGGCCTCACCGGTGTCGTCGGCCCCAATGGCTGCGGCAAGTCCAACCTGCTTGAGGCCCTGCGCTGGGTGATGGGCGAAAGCTCATACAAGTCCATGCGCGCCTCCGGCATGGATGACGTGATCTTCTCCGGCACCACCCAGCGCCCGGCCCGCAACATGGCCGAGGTCGTGGTCACCATGGCCAATGACGACGGCTCGGCCCCGCCGCAGTACCACGATCAGGACACACTCGAAATCTCGCGCCGCATCGAGCGTGAATCGGGTTCGGCCTACCGGATCAACGGCAAGGATGTCCGCGCGCGTGACGTGCAGCTGCTGTTTGCCGATGCCTCGACGGGCTCGCGCTCGCCAGCCCTGGTGCGCCAGGGCCAGATCGGCGAGATCATCAATGCGAAACCGCAGGCCCGCCGCCTCATCCTCGAAGAGGCGGCCGGCATCACCGGCCTTCACACCCGCCGCCACGAGGCCGAACTCAAGCTCAAGGCGGCCGAGCAGAACCTGACGCGCCTCGACGACGTGACGGCCCAGCTCGAGACCCAGCTGAACAGCCTGAAGCGTCAGGCGCGGCAGGCCACCAAATACAAGTCACTCTCCGCCGAAATCCGCAAGCTGGAGGCGATGGGCCTCTATGCAGGCTGGAAGGAGGCCTCCGAAACCGCCGAGCGCGATGCCGCGATGCTGGACGAGGCAACCCGCGTCCTGGCCGAACACACCCGTTCGGCCTCCGAGAGGCTCCGCCTGCGCGATGACCTCGGCGAGAAGCTTCCGTCGCTGCGCGAGCAGGAAGCGATCCGCGCCGCGGTTCTTCAGCGCGTCAGCCACGAACGCAACACGCTCGACGAAGAAGAGCGCCGCGCCGGCGAACGCCGCAAGGAGCTTGACCTGCGCATCGCGCAGATCAATGCCGACCTGCAGCGCGAACAGGAACTGCTGAACGATACCGACCGCGTGCTGGCGCGGCTTGCCGAGGAAGGCGAGACGCTGAAATCCTCGCAGGGCTCCGACACCGACATCCGCGCGGAAGCGGCGGTGGCGCTGCAGACGGCCGCTGACGCGCTGTCGCGCGCCCAGGAGGCGGCCGATGCCGCCAATGCCCGGCTGTCCGAACTGACGGCACGGCGCAACGCCATCCTCCGCGCGATCGAGGAGCACCGGTCACGCGTTACGCGGCTTGACCGCGAACTCTCCGAGAATACCGAGAAGCGCAATGCGCTGCTCGCCCGCTTCAACGTTGAAGGCGATGGCGACAATCTTACCGCCGCCGTGGAACACGCCATCGAGCAGGCCGCTGAATTCGAACAGGCGGTGACCGAGGCCGAGGCCGCCGTGCGTCAGGCGCGCAGTGCTGAAACCGACAGCCGCAGCACCCATGACGAGGCCCGCCGCAAGGCCGACCGGCTGCAGACGGAAGTCCGTACGCTGACGAATTTGCTGAAGGCCGACAATGCCGGGCTGTGGCCGTCGCTGCTTGACCAGATCACTGTGACGCAGGGCTATGAGGCCGCACTCGGCGCGGCACTTGGCGATGACATCGACGCCTCCGGCGATGAAGGTGCGCCGGTGCACTGGCGCGGGCTTCCGCCACTTTCCGAAACTGCCGCCCTGCCCGAGGGCGCTGAACCCCTGAGCCGCTTTGTCGATGCCCCGAATGCGTTGCAGCGGCGCCTGTCGCATATCGGCGTGGTGTC
>JBIIGF010000293.1:0-3911 GCA_044236665.1 Aestuariivirga sp.
GCAATTCGCCCAGAGCATCGTGACCGCAATGCTCGAACGCAGCCAGCGGTTTGTCGATGTACTCAACGCCAAGATGACGGAAGAGAAGATCAGTTTCTTCGAGAGCCAGCTGGCCAGCGCCGACAAGCGCCTTCAGGATGCGAAGGATGAATTGCTCGACTTCCAGCGCAAGAACCAGTTGCTCGATGCAGAATCCGAAGCGGTCCGCGTCAGTGCAAGCATATCGGCGCTCAATTCGCAGCTGATCGCCAAGCAGGGACAATTGGCCGTGAGTTTGCAGGAACTCAAGGAGACTTCCCCTGTCGTCCGGCGCATCAAGGCTGAGATCGAGACACTCAAGAAGCAGATGGCGGAGGAAAAGGACCGTCTTTCGATCGGGTCCAACAGCTCTCCTGTTTCCGCAATCTACGCCCGTTTCGCTGAGATACAGGCCAATGTTGGATTTCTCGACGGACTGTACAAGTCCAATCTCGTGCAGCTCGAGGCTGCAAAGGTGGAAGCCATCAAGCGGTTGAAGTATCTCATTGTGGTGACACAGCCATCCATTGCCGACTCCTCGCTCTTCCCGGACCGCGAATACAATGTGATAACGGCCTTCATCATTCTCCTGATGATCTACTTTGTCGTCTCCCTGATGATCGCCGTGGTCCGGGAGCACGCATGATGCGGAACTCTTGCGTGAGGGTGGCGTTCCGGCATGCAGCCGGTATCGTCCCGGTCTCCGTAGGCAGGTTTCTGGCATAATGCTGTCTGGTTTGAAATCGCGCATCAGGAGGCTTCCCCGGGTCGTTGGACCGGTCTACAGGGGCTGGCGAAGCCGCCAGGACCTGCGGGCTGTTTTCGACCGTACCCAGCGTATCGCAAGATCCGATATTCTGCTCTTCGCCACGCTGCGCAATGAAGCCTGGCGGATGCCATATTTCCTGCACTACTACCGGAGGCTGGGCGTCAAGCACTTCCTGTTTGTCGACAACGGCTCAACTGACGGATTCATGGACATCATGCAAGAGCAGGAAGACTGCTCGGTCTGGTCCACGGAGGCGAGCTACAAGGGTTCGAATTTCGGCATGCATTGGCTCAACCACCTACTGCGGGTCCACGGGACCGGGCATTGGTGTGTCACCTGCGATCCGGATGAGGTGCTTGTCTACCCGCATTGCGAGGAGCGTAACCTTCAGGATCTTGCCGAATTCCTCAGGGGCGAAAATACCGATCACCTTTTCTGTCTTCTCATCGACATGTACGGCGAGGAGGAGTGGTTCAAGGCGGACTGCCGCCCTGGGCAGGACCCACTCGACATTACGCCTTATTTCGATGCTTGCGGGTATGTGCAGTCCGCTGACACCTTCTCGGGAGGGGTGTTCGTTCAAGGGGGCGTGCGCCGCCGTCACTTCTTCCGGCAATCGCCATCGCACGCGCCAGCCTTGAACAAAACGCCGTTCGTGCTGTGGAAGAAACATTATGCCTATGTGTCGTCAATGCACACGCTGAATCTCAAGCGCCTCAACCGTCCCCACAAGGCAGGGCATGTCAGCCCCACTGGCTGTCTGCTGCATTTCAAGTTTCAGTCCGGCCTTCTCGGCAAGGCCAGGGAGGAGATCGACCGCAAGCAGCACTTTGGGAATTCGGTTGAGTACAAGGCATATCTGGAGGCAGGCGGCGGCAAGGCTTCGCTGATGTGCGATATCTCCCGCCGCTACGAAGGTAGCAGGACCCTCGTCAACCTCGGCCTGATGTCGCCGGGGCAATGGTTCTAGGAGACTGCAGCGTGAAACTGGGTTTTCTGATCCTTGCCCATGATGACCCCGCGAACACCGCGCGGCTGGTCAGGCTGCTGCTTGAAACGGACTCAACGGTGTGTCTTCACTATGATCTCAAGGCCGGCGAGGCGCCGTTGAATGAGATCCGGGAGCGTCTGGGCGATCTTGCGGACCGGTTGCTTCTCGCCAAGCGGGTAAGGGTGAGCTGGGGTGAGTGGTCCATCGTGGAGGCGACGCTCAATGGCCTCGCTGCGCTGCTCGGGTCGGGCCATGAACTTGATTACATCCATCTCATGAGCGGATCGGACTATCCGATCCGTCCAGTTTCCGAATTCCGCAGCTTCCTCGCACGGCACGCCGGCGTGGACTTCATCGAAAGTCATGCCGTCAATCGCAAGAAGTGGGTGAAGGACGGACTGTCGCGGGAGCGTTTTCAGTATCGTCACTTCTTCAACTTCAAGACCCATCCGCGGCTCTTCCACTGGTGCTGGAAGATACAGGCAGCTTTGAAGATCCGCAGAAAGCCGCCTGCCGGCCTGTCGATCCATATGGGCTCACAGTGGTGGACATTGACAGCGGCGACATGCCGCGAAGTACTTGCACGCGGTTTCTCGAAGGAGACGGTCCGCTTCTTCCGGCATTCCTGGATTCCCGACGAGATGGTTGTGCAGACCCTCGCGGCACAGACGGGCCACAGGCACAGCAACCGGCACTTGACGCTTTATCAGTTCAATGACTATGGCGTACCGATCGTCTATCATGACAGTCATGCCGGCTATCTGTCGCGTCAGCCGTTTTTCTTCGCGCGGAAGTTCTCTCCCAATGCCATCACGCTGCGTGATGAACTGGACCTCATTGTGAGCGGCGGAAAGAAGCCCTGCGAATTCCAGGACCAGGATATCGGCTCTCCGACCTCTGAGTATAGTGACTTCATGGCCCTTCACCGCAATGGTCTGCCCGGGCTACGGGTTCCGGGCCAGGTGCCTCAGGGGCGAAGCCGCGAACTCGCCTGGAACATCAACAGATATATCGTCATCGTCGGCACCAGCACATACGAATTGAAACAGGCTGCCGCGCTTCTCCGCGGGATCCCGCAGATTGTCTGCCATGGCTTCCTGTTCGGCGCGGATGCGATCGACTTCGCCGATGGTGCCTCAGCACTTGCGGGATACAGGCGTTCCGCAACCGCCCTCCGTGACCATGCCCAGGCGAGCTTTCTGGCAGACATCATCAAGGCCAAGGAAGGAAGGACGACCTGCTTACTGATGAGGCGGCATGACGCGCCCACCCTGTTGAAGGACGTCTTGAGATGGGACCCGCATGCAACCTTGATCATGCTCAAGGGGGGTGTCATGCGGGCCTATACTGAACTTCATGCGCCGAAACCGCAGACGGCCGGAACTGAGCTGGATTTGCCTCGCGTCTCGGAAGCTGCAAGGGCCGCCGCGTTTCAGGAGGATTTCTTCAGGTCGGCAGATCACGTTCCGCTGCCCGGACCCGAGCCATCCGCGACGGTTCATCAGGTCGATGTCCTGGACCGGAACTGGCCATGCCACATGGTTCAGATCATGCTGGAGAGCGGCGTTGAAGTCAGGCAGGCGGCCACGCTGCTGGGCGTTCAGAATATTGATTCAGAGCGGCCACCCGCCATTGATGTGGCGCTTGCGACTGAATTCCTGTCGTGGGGTTCCGGCAGGGAGCAGAAAGCCCGAATCCTTGCCGAGGTTCTCGCGCCCGCGAAAACTCCCTATCTTGTGGTGGTCGGCCCTGATCGGCAGGCGAATGGATCTATAGCGGCGGCACTGAGCACGACAGGCATGTTGTCCTATCCTGAGGAGCAACCGGTCACGGTGCCCGCACTGCTGCGCGACGTCTTGCGATACAAGGTTAGTCAGCCTCACCGGCCGGCAGTGTTTGTGGCGGGTGCCGATGATATCTCGATGATCGAAGCAATCTCGCTTGATCCCGATGCCAGGATTCTGGCCGTTACAGTCGAGACTGCGGTCGTATTGACCGGCCGCAGTTCCGCCACCGATGCAATCATGGAGCGGCCTTGGGACGAGGCCCAGGCGAATTTGAAGAGTGCCGTCGCGCCCGTCATGGTGGTGAACGCTCAGGCCAGCGATTGGGCCCGGGAGGTCGCTGGCTTCA
>JBIIGF010000294.1:0-3902 GCA_044236665.1 Aestuariivirga sp.
TTGACGGTTGTCATGGCGGCCCTGCTGACGCTGATCGCCTGGCAGATCATCGACTGGGCGCTGCTGCGCGCCGTCTGGACGGGCGAAGACCGGACGGCCTGCGCGGTGGAAGGGGCAGGGGCCTGCTGGCCCTTCGTGTTCGCCAAATATCCGCAATGGCTTTTCGGCTTTTACCCGATCACGGAGCGCTGGCGCCCGGTGTTGACTTTCCTGATCGGTGCGGCGGCGCTGACGCCGATGCTGATGCCCTCCATGCCCTACAAGTTCTGGAACGCTGTGTTCCTGATCGTTGCCTATCCGGTACTGGCGCTCATCCTGCTGACGGGCGGTAACTTCGATGTGCCTTCGTGGCTCTATGCGGTGACTGTGGTGGTGGGGCTTGGCGGAACGGCGGCTGGCTATGGAAGCCGCCGCAAATGGGCGCTGGGCACGGCCGCTGCACTCGTGATTCTCGCACTGCTCGATGCCGATTTCGGCCTCCGCCATGTCGAAACCTCGGACTGGGGTGGGCTGCTGGTCACCCTCGTCGTCTCGATCACCGGCATTGCTGCCTCGCTGCCGCTTGGCATTCTGCTGGCGCTGGGCCGGCAGTCGAAGATGCCGGTGGTGCGCACGCTGTCCATCGCCTTCATCGAATTGTGGCGCGGCGTGCCGCTCATCACGGTTCTCTTCATGTCGAGCGTCATGCTGCCGCTGTTCTTCCCCGATGGTACGGTGCTGGACAAGCTGCTGCGCGCGCTGATCGGCATTTCGCTCTTCGCCGCCGCCTATATGGCGGAGGTGGTGCGCGGCGGGCTGCAGGCCATTCCCAAGGGCCAGTATGAGGGTGCCATGGCGCTGGGCCTCGGCTGGTGGCCGACCATGCGGCTCATCATCCTGCCGCAGGCACTCAAGATCTCGATCCCCAACATCGTCGGCAATTTCATCGGCCTGTTCAAGGACACGACGCTGGTGCTGATCATCGGCATCTATGATTTCCTCGGCATCATCAGCACCAGCACGCAGGATTCGAAATGGGCCGCGCCCGAAACCGCCAACACCGGCTATTTCGTGGCTGCGGTCGTTTTCGGGGCCTTCTGCTTCGGCATGTCGCGTTATGCGATGTTCACTGAACGCCGCCTCGACGCCGGACACAGGAGATAACATGCCAGCCATCGAAATCACCGGCATGAACAAGTGGTTCGGCACCTTCCATGTGCTGCGCGACATCAACCTCACTGTCGCCAAGGGCGAGCGCATCGTCATCTGCGGGCCGTCGGGCTCGGGCAAGTCCACGCTGATCCGCTGCATCAACCGGCTGGAGGAACACCAGAGCGGCCGCATCGTGGTGGACGGCAAGGAGCTGACGGGTGATCTCAAGAACATCGAGACGGTGCGCCGCGAGGTGGGCATGGTGTTCCAGCACTTCAACCTGTTCCCGCACCTGACGGTTCTGGAGAATTGCACCCTGGCACCGATCTGGGTACGCAAGCTGCCCAAGCGCGAAGCGGAGGAGATCGCCATGGGCTTCCTCACCCGCGTCAAGATCCCCGAGCAGGCGCTGAAATATCCGGGCCAGCTGTCGGGCGGCCAGCAGCAGCGCGTGGCGATTGCCCGCGCGCTGTGCATGAACCCGCGCGTCATGCTGTTCGACGAGCCGACCTCGGCGCTTGACCCCGAAATGGTGAAGGAGGTTCTCGACACCATGGTGCATCTGGCGGAAGACGGCATGACCATGCTGGTGGTGACGCATGAAATGGGCTTTGCGCGCCAGGTGGCCGACCGGGTGATCTTCATGGACCAGGGCCAGATCGTGGAGGAGAACGCGCCGGAGGAGTTCTTCGCCAACCCGCGGAGCGAGCGCACCCGGCTGTTCCTCAGCCAGATCCTGCGTTGAGCTTGGAATCTTCCGCCCACGCGGCTAGTTTGCCGGGCGAAGATGGAGGAAGACGCATGATGAATCGTGTTCTCGCGGCGGCGGCCCTGCTGGTCGGCATGGCGGGCGGCCTTCAGGCGGCCACGCTCGATGAGGTGAAGGCGCGGGGGCATTTGAATTGCGGCGTCAATGCCGGGCTCCAGGGCTTCGCGGCGAAGGATGCCGAAGGCAAGTGGGCAGGCTTTGACGTGGATTTCTGCCGCGCCGTGGCGGCCGCCGCACTGGGTGATCCGGCGAAGGTGGAATTCGTGCCGCTTGACGCGCAGCAGCGCTTTGCGGCGCTGGAAGACAAGCGCATCGACGTGCTGGCCCGCAACACCACCTGGACCATGGAGCGCGAGACGAAATTGCCGCTCCGCTTCGTCGGCATTTCCTATCATGACGGGCAGGGCTTCATCGTGAAGAAGCTGCTCGGCGTCACCTCCGCCCTGCACCTTTCCGGTGCGGCCATCTGCTTCCAGACCGGCACCACCAGCGAAGCCAATGTGGAGGATTTCTTCCGCGAGAAGGACATGGCCTTCTCGCCCCTGCGCTTCGAGAAGCTCGATGACCTTCTTGCCGCGTTCAACGAGGGAAAGTGCGACACCTTCACCACCGATGTGTCGTTCCTCTATGCGGTGCGCCAGCGGCTGGCGAAGCCCGATGACTCGATCGTGCTGCAGGACGTGATCTCGAAGGAGCCGTTGGGCCCCGTCATCCGCCAGGGTGACGAGCAGTGGTTCAACATCGTACGCTGGACGCTGTTCGCCCTCATCAACGCCGAGGAACTGGGCGTGACGGCGGCAACGGTCGATGACCTCAAGGCCAAGTCGAACAAGCCCGACATCCGCCGCCTTCTGGGCGTGGAAGGCAACTTCGGCGCCGACATGGGGCTCGATGCCGATTGGTCCGCCCGGGCGCTGAAGGCCACCGGCAACTACGGCGAAATCTTCGAACGGAATCTGGGAGAGAAGACGCCGCTCGGCATCAATCGCGGCCTCAACGCCCTGTGGAACGCAGGCGGCATTCTGTACGCACCACCGGTGCGGTAGACCCTCACACGCCGGTTACGACTTCTGAGGCGGGATTGCTGCCCCATTCCGTCCAGGAGCCGTCATAGAGGGCGTGGTTGCGTGCGCCGATCAGCGTCAGGCCCAGAGTCAGGATTGCCGCCGTGACGCCGGAGCCGCAGGAGGTGATGATGGGCTTCGTCACATCCACGCCCGCCGCCTTGAACACGGCTTCGATTTCGGCGGGTGGTTTCAGCGTCCCATCGGCGTTCAGAAGGCTGGCGTAGTGTACGTTCCTCGCGCCCGGCATGTGGCCGGCGCGCAGCCCGGGGCGGGGCTCTGCCTCCTCGCCGCGGAAGCGGGTGCCGGAGCGGGCGTCGGCGATCTGGGCGCTGCCGGATTTCAGCGCGGCGGCGACATCCTCGTAGTCCTTCACCATCATGGGGCGGGCGCGGGCGGTGAAGTGGCGCTCCTGCGGCTTCTGGGCCGGGCCATCCTGCGTGGGGCGGCCCTCGGCCAGCCACTTCCGCAGGCCGCCATCCAGCACCGCCACATCCTCGTGGCCGAAGACCTTGAACATCCACCAGGCACGGGCGGCGGAGAATAGGCCAACGCTGTCATAGGCGATCACGCGCTTGCCATCGCCAATGCCCATCTTGCGCATGCGGGAGGAGAATTTCTCCGGACTGGGCAGCATGTGGGGCAGGGGCGATGCGGTGTCCGACAATTCGTCGATGTCGAAAAACTGTGCGCCCGGAATATGGGCTTCGGCGAATTCGGCCTTCGCATCGCGCCTGGCGGTCGGCAGGTGCCAGGAGGCGTCGATGATGGCGATGTCGGGTGACCCCAGATGATCGGCCAGCCACTGGGTTGATACGATGTCGTTGCTCATTGGAACACCACCCTGATTCGCCGGTTGATCTTGCCCTTGTTCTCGATCTTGGCCACTGCCACGGGGCCGATGGCGGCGGTGGATTTCAGATGTGTGCCGCCGCAGG
>JBIIGF010000296.1:0-3898 GCA_044236665.1 Aestuariivirga sp.
GCAGGGCTTCTCCACGCAGATATGGCAGGGGCTTGGCCCGGGGTTGCGGGGCGGAAGATCGAACTCCACCGGAAACAGCAGCGCCGCGCGGTAGGCGTGCCACAAGCCATATTCGGGGTGGATGTTGAGGCCAAGCGGCGAGACATGCCCGGCGCCCGCACGCCGCGCCCAGGTTAGGAAGGGCCAGGGCGGGCTCATGTCGAAGGGGTAGCAGGCCTTTGCCTCAAGCGTGGCGGCAAGCTGTGCCACCGCGTCCTGCGTCCATTCATCCATGCTGTCACGGGACGGGTCACGCTCGCGGGCAAAGCGGCGGTACATGTCGGCTCCGGCATTGCCGATCAGGATGACGAAGCGCGCCTCATCCGGAACCTTGTCGTCCGGGTGTGGCGTGAACCAGCCGAGAGGCGTGAAACCCGCCCGGCGGATGGTGGTGAGGACGGGGTGTTCCATGGTTGGATTTTGGTGTGGCACTGCTGCTGAAGCAGAAATTACTCCTCGCCCCCTTGGAAGTGGGGGCGAGGCATGGTGATATGCCGGTGATCACGCCCAGCGCGGGTCTCCGGGTTCCATGACGCTGCGCGGCAGCTTGATGTCATGCTTGGCGCGGATCGCCTCGTCGATATGGCGCGGGATGTAGTCCGGATAGTAGGTCGAGAGGATTTCGCGCTTCCTTGCGGCAGCACGTTCCACGATATCGGGCTTGCCCGCTTCCACCCATTCCTTGGGGCTCATGCGATTCGACACTTCCGGATAGATGTATTCCTTCTGCATCAGGGTGAGGGTCTGCTCATTACCGAGGTAGTGGCCCGGGCCTTCGAGGCAGACATTGGCGATCACCTCGAGCGAGAGCGAATCCTCATTCACCTCAATGCCACGCACATTGCGGTTGATGGAGCCCAGCATGTCGTTGTCGATCAGCAGACTCTCAAGGCAGAAGCCGAGCAGCGAGGCATGCATGCCCGCCGATTCATAGAGCATGTTGATGCCCGTCATGGCCGAGATGCCGGCGGTCACGCCCTTTTCGTAGCCCGCTTGCATGTCGGGGAGTTTCGAATCGCACATGCCGGCGGCCGAGCCGACGGTGAGATTGTAGAAGTGGCCCATCTGGGCGCAGCCCGAGGTGATCAGCGCCTGCTCGCCCGAACCACCCGACATTGCGCCGGTGCGGAGGTCGGACACGAAGGGCCACGGGCCCCAGATCGCCACGGCACCCGGCACGATGCAGTTGATGTAGACGAGGCCCGCGAGGCATTCGGCTACGGCCTGCACAACCGTGCCAGCAAGGGCGGCGGGAGAGGTGGCGCCGGCCTGAGCCGCCGAGAGCAGCAGCACCGGCATGCCACCGCGCGCCGCCGCTTCAAGGCAGCGGCAGGCGTCTTCGGCGAATTTCATCGGCGGAACGACGAAGCAGTTGGACTGCGACACGAAGGGGCGCTCGCGCCACTTGTCCTCGCCGCCTGCCACAAAGTGGAGGATCTGCAAGCACTCCTCGACATGTGCAGGTTCAACCATCGAGGTACCGACATGTTTCTGCGTGCCCGCGATGCAAGCATACATGGTGTTGATGTCGAGGTCGTGGCCGGTGAGCATGTCGCGCGCTGTGAGCGGGCGCTGGTAGAAATGGATGTGCTCGCAATTGTCGACGATGCGTCCCGCATCGTAGAGGTCAACAAGTACCGATTCGCGGTAGGTACGGGTTTCTGGCTCCACAATGTGAACGGCGGCACCCGCGGTGCCGAAGTGCACCTTGTTGCCCCACGGTTCCAGGTCGTGCTTCGGGTCGCGGCCATGCAGCACGAAGTTGCGCGCACAGCTTGCAAGCGTATCCTCCACCAGTGCGCGCGGAATGCACAGGCGACCCTGAGCGTTCATCCAGCATCCCCTGGCCGTCATGGCCTCCACGCAGCTCGGGATCGCCTGGGCGAGGCCTACTGTTTCAAGAAGTTTCAGTGCAGTCTCGTGGATGCGCTGCATGTCGCGCTCTGAGAGCGGCTTGTACTGTCCGCCCTCCATGCCGGGACGCACTGCGGCCTCGGCCATCGGAATGGGACGGGAACGCAGGGCGCGGCGGGCTTCGCGGCCCCCGCGGCGGCGGGAGAGGTCTTCGACAGCACTCATGGGATCAGACTCCTGAATTTCTCCCTATATCGTCTGTTTCCGTTGACCAATTCAACGGCCTATCTTTTATCGTGGGGGGAGAGAATTTTTCACCCATCAGAGGCTTATTCTGTTAGTTTTGCCTCTTAACCGTTTGAATTCCGCGATGATAGAAGAGATCATCCTTTTAGTGGTGAGGAAACTTGGCCAGACGCGACCTGCCCCCGTTACGTGCGCTGACCGCCTTTGAGGCGGCAGCCAGGCTTGGCAGCTTCCGGCTAGCCGCAAGCGAACTTGGCATCACCCGCTCCGCCGTCAGCCATCAGGTGAAGTCGCTGGAGCAGCGCTTGGGTGTTCAATTGTTCCGGCGCGACGCGAGGCGCGCTGAGTTGACGCAGGCCGGGCATACCTATTTCCCGCCGGTGCGCGAGGCCTTCGACATGGTGGAGGCACAGACCCGCGCCCTAAAGCCCTCTGCCGCCGATAATGAACTCACCGTCCAAGTCTATGTGACGGTGGCGCTCAAATGGCTGATCCCGCGGCTCCATGATTTCGAGCGCCGCTATCCGGAGATGAAAGTCCGGCTCTCGACCTCCTATTTTGATTGGGACTTCGACGAGAAGAACGTCGATGTGGGTTTCATCCTAGCCCGCAACCGCTCGCCGGACCATTATTACCGTACGCTGTTCTCCTCGCTGCTCACGCCGATCTGTTCCCCGGATCTTCTCAAGGGGCCCAATGCACTGAAGACGCCTGAGGACCTCAAGAAGCACAAGCTGCTCTATGTCTATACGGCGGAGGAAGACTGGCACCTCTGGCTGGAGGAGGCCGGTGTCGAGGGCATCAAGCTATCGGATAGGCTGGCCTTCGACAGCTACATTCTGGCGCAGGAAGCAGCCATCGAAGGGCGGGGCGTGGCCATGACCATCGGCCCCTTCGCCACCGAGGAAATCAAGCTGGGCCGCCTCGTGCAGCCATTCCCCCTTAAGGTGCCGCACCGTCATAACTGGCTGTTCGCCTGCAATGCCGAGCACCGCATGAAACCAAAGATCAAACGCTTCGAGGATTGGCTGGTGAAGCAGATCGCCGCCGACCCCGCCCTCGAGGCCTATCGCGAAAAAGGAAAAGCTGCGTGAGCATGACCGATACTGACCAGAACCGCAGAACCCGCCGCGAAGGTGGTGGACGTCGGGGCGCCGGCACCGGCCGCCAACCGGTGCCGCAACTGCCGCGCCGCAAGCTGAAGCGCATGTTCCCGCCGATGGAGATTGTCTCGGCCGATGAACTCGAGTCGATCCATCGCGCCTCCCTCAGGGTGCTTTCGGAAATCGGCATGGACTTCACTCTGCCGCAGGCCCGCGACATGCTCCGCCAGGCGGGCGCCAAGGTTGAGGGCGAGCGCGTGCGCTTCGACCCCGCGATGATCGAGGAACTGATCGCCTCGGCCCCTTCCGAATTCACTTTCCATGCACGCAACTCGGCGAACAGCCAGCAGATCGGTGGCAACAACATCACCTTTGGTTCGGTGGCGAGCCCGCCCAACTGCCATGACATGGATGGCGGCCGGCGTACCGGCAACCATGCCGATTACCGCAATTTCCTGAAGCTCACCCAATACTTCAACTGCATCGGCTTTCTCTCCGGCTACCCGGTGGAGCCCATCGACATTCACGCGTCGGTCCGTCACCTTGAAGCGCTGCGGGATGCGGTGCTGCTCACTGACAAGCCCTTCCATGCCTATTCGCTCGGTACCGAGCGAATTCGCGACGGGATCGAGATCGCCCGCATCGCGCGCGGCATC
>JBIIGF010000295.1:0-3898 GCA_044236665.1 Aestuariivirga sp.
TGCTGCCGCTGGACGAGAGCGATGGCTGAGACCTGGCCGGATCTGGCGGGCCACCTGCAGCATGGTGCCCATGTGCTGCCCGTTCGCGTCTATTACGAGGACACGGACGCGGGCGGCGTCGTCTATCATGCCCGCTATGTGGTCTTCTGCGAGCGGGCGCGCTCCGATTGCCTGCGCTTGCTTGGCGTCAACCAGTCGGAGCTGCCCGACTTGTTCTTCGTGGTCCGCCGGATGACCTGCGATTTCCTGAAGCCAGCCCGGCTGGACGACTTGCTGGAAATCCGCACGCGCTTCACCGGGTTTGCGGGCGCGCGCATCGAACTCGCCCAGCAAGTGATGCTGAATGGCAACAGTGTTTTTCGCGCAGAGGTTACAATTGCCCTTGTCGACGGGCGCGGAAAGCCCCGCCGGCTGCCCGCCGGGCTGGCGCGGCGTTTCCAGCCGCTTCAGGAATCCCAGCTGTAACAATCCCTTAACCATGAATCATTCATGTGGGAGATACGCTTGCCCCGGATGGCGCCGGCGGGCGGAGGGTGTGGGGCGAAAGTCCGGATCGCCGCAGTTTCGACAGAATTGACATGTTTTGACCGCACATCTCCCAAAAGAGACAGTGCAGGAAAGGACGCCCGGGCGCGCGACAGGGTTCGGGGCGGTGGTGGAAGGACAGGATGATAGCTTTTGCAGTGACAGCGGCTCCAGCAGGCGAACTCTCGCTCTGGCACATGATCATGCAGGCAAGCTGGATCGTGAAACTGGTGATGCTGGGGCTGGTTGCCTCATCCGTCTGGTCCTGGGCGATCATCATCGAGAAGTTCCTGGCCATGCGGAAGATGAATTCCGCCAATGACCGTTTCGAGCAGTTTTTCTGGTCCGGCCAGTCGCTGGAGGATCTGTTCCACTCCATGGGCAACCGCGCCAACATCGGCCTTGCGGCGATTTTCATGGCGGCGATGCGCGAATGGAAGCGCAGCCAGGATTCGGCCATGCGCGCCGGTTTTCAGGGTGTGCAGAAGCGCATCGAGAAGGTGATGGACGTGCAGATCCAGAAGGAAATGCACCATGTCGAGTCGCGCCTCTTGTTCCTCGCCACCACCGGCTCGGCCGCACCCTTCATCGGCCTGTTCGGCACGGTGTGGGGCATCATGGTGTCGTTCCAGGCCATCGCCAATTCCCAGAACACCAGCCTCAACGTGGTGGCACCCGGCATCGCGGAAGCGCTGTTCGCTACGGCGCTTGGTCTCATTGCGGCCATACCCGCGACAATCTTCTACAACATGTTCAGCTCGGATGCAGGCCGGATTGCCGCGAGGCTTGAGAATTTCGCCGATGAATTCTCGGCGATCATCTCCCGCCAGCTAGACGAACGGGTGTAGGGATGGGTGCTTCTGCAGGCGGAGCGGGGGGAGGCTATCAGCGGCGCAACGCCAGGCGCCGCTCTTCTGCCGGCGTGATGAGCGAGATCAACGTCACACCGCTGGTGGACGTGATGCTCGTGCTGCTCATTGTGTTCATGGTGGCGGCACCCCTCATGACGGTGGGCGTTCCCATCGACCTGCCCAAGACCGATGCCAAGCCGCTCAACAGTCAGGTTGAACCCTTGAGCGTATCCATCAAGCCCGATGGGTCCATCTATCTGATGGAAGAGCCGATGACGATGGAGCAACTCGCCCAGAAGCTCGACGCGCTCTACAAGATCGATGCCGAAAAGGAAATCCGCGTGCGCGGCGATCTGGCGGCCAGTTATGGCCCGATTGCCGAGGTGCTGGGCACCATCAACAAGGCTGGTTTCAAGAAGATCGGGCTCGAGACGCTTCCCGGCGCCGGCAGTGCGGCGCCCGCGCCTGCACCGGCGCCTGCACCCGCGCCTGCACCGGCGCTTGATGGCGGGCAGAACTGACCATGCGGAAGACGGGTCTTGCAGCATCTCTCACCCTTCACGCGGGCATTCTGGCCGCGGCGCTGGTGGTGTTGCCGAACCCCAAGCATGAACCCATGCTGGTCGAGGCCATCCAGGTCGACATCTCCAATATCGCCGATGCCAACAAGCTGATGGCCACCGCCAAGGATGCTCCGGAGGTTGTCGAGGCACCCGCGCCCAAGAAGGCGGAAATCGTCAAGAAGACGGACGAGACGCTGAAGGTGGCCGACAAGGAAGTGACGGCCGCGAAGGAAGTGAAGACGCCGCCCCCGCCGCCGCCCGAGCCCGAGGCCAAGCCCGAAGAGGTCAAGAAGGAAGAGCCGCCGCCGCCTGATGCGGATGCCATGGCCGACCTCGTGAAGAAGGTGGAGCAGACGCCGCCCAAGGAAAAGCCGAAGCCCGTCAAGAAGCCGGAGAAGAAGCCCGAGAAGAAGCCGGCGAAACTCGACACGGCCAAGCTCGAGGAGATGCTCAACACGGATGCACTCCTCAACAAGGAAAACGAGGAGAAGTCGACCAACGCCTCGGAGGCGACCGTTGACGGCCAGCCGGTGCGCGGCGAGCGCGATCTCCAGGGCAAGGACCAGACGCTGTCGGCCACCACCATCGCCGCCTTCGTGCAGCGCATCAAGGAATGCTGGGTCATCCCGCCCGGCGCGCGCGAGGGCGACATCACCGTGAGGATCCGCATCCAGCTCAATCTGGATGGTTCGGTCATGGGCGACCCGCAAGTGATGAACGGTCCCGGCGACTATCTCTTCGAGACGACGGCGCGCTCCACCAAGGCCGCCATCCTGCAATGCCAGAATTACGATTTCCTGCCCGCGGACCAGTATGACGTCTGGAAGGATCTCGTGCTGAACTTCAACCCCAACATGTTCGCCGCTGCGGCCACGCAATGACGGGCAAACGGACCAAAGCCAAGTGATGATGCCTTCTGCCCTTCGCCTCATGCAATTGCGCCGCCTCGTTGCGGCGGTGTTTGTCGCTGCCGCCGTGATCGGGCTCGGCAATCCGGCCGTGGCGCAGACCGAGATCGACATCACCGGCGGCCGCGTCGATCCGCTGCCCATAGCCATCGCGCCATTCCTGGCGGGTGGCGGCGCGGAGGAGGCCGCCGCGACGATCTCCGCCGTGATCACCAATGACCTTGGCCGCTCGGGTTACTTTGCCCCGCTCGATCCCGCCACCTTCATCGAGCAGATTTCGAGCTTCGAGCAGATGCCGAGCTTCGCAAGCTGGCGGCAGATCCGGGCCAAGGCGCTGGTATCGGGACAGGCCTTCATGGAGGGCGGCAAGATGCGCGTCGAATTCCGCCTTTGGGATGTGAACACGACCCAGCAGCTTGCAGCCCAGCAGTTCACCACCTCGCCCAAGAACGCGCGCCGCATTGGCCACATGATCGCCGACATCGTCTACAAGGCGATGACCGGCATTGATGGCTATTTCGACACGCGCATCGTGTTCGTCACCGAGGAGGGGCCGAAGGACAAGCGCATCAAGCGCCTCGCCATCATGGACCAGGACGGTTACAATATCCGCCCGCTGACTGACGGCAAGGACCTCGTTCTGACGCCGCGTTTCTCACCCTCCACGAACGAGATCACCTACATGTCGTTCGGCAACGCAGAGCCGCGCGTCTATCTGATGAACATCGATACCAAGCAGCGTGAGATCGTCGGCGAATTCCCGAACATGAGCTTCGCGCCGCGCTTCTCGCCCGATGGCCAGCGCGTGATCATGAGCTTGCAGGATGGCGGAAACTCCAACATCTTCGAGCTTGATCTCCGTTCACGCAGCCTGCGCCAGCTTACCAATGTGCCGGCCATCAACACCGCACCCAGCTATTCGCCGGACGGCAGCCAGATCACCTTCGAATCCGACCGCGGCGGCACCCAGCAGATCTATGTGATGAGCGCCGACGGCTCCAACCAGAACCGTATCAGCTTCGGCAATGGCCGCTACTCGACGCCGGTGTGG
>JBIIGF010000297.1:0-3889 GCA_044236665.1 Aestuariivirga sp.
AGTACGATGCAGATAATCATAACTTGCCGTTATCCATTGCCATCGTGCGCGGTTCCGACTTACGATCGTTCTACACTGAACTCAATGTCAATCGCGGGCGTCACAAGATCGGGATGGGCGCGAGCAGGGCATATCAGGCAGGTTGATGCAGATTGCGTGATGCCGACGTGCCTCCAGAGATGATGTCTGACTCTTGCTTTGAGGGGCCTTGCGAACGAATAGCCGCAAAGGTCTTTGTGGATGATGCAGGGAGGACCAAAGTCGGGACCAGCCTGACGTGAGTCCCTATTTGACAGAGCCGGCTTTCGTTGCGCCAGTCCTTTTCATTCATGAAGAGGGACCTTGCATGTATCAGCTGATTTGGGAATTCCAATCGTTTCACTCAGACCGGGTGACGGTCTCATCCAGCCCGGCATCGCGGCGCAGCCGCTTGCGGGCCAGTTCGAGTTCTTCCCTGCGGTTGGGTCGGCCGAGGAGCGTGCGGAAGCCGTCGCGGCGTTCATGCACAGTGGCGATGGCAAGTCCCATCGGCACCCCGGTTTCAACCAGCAGCGCTTCGCCCAGTTGCAGACTGGATTCGACCGTTTCCGGAACAGCTTCCGTCACTCCGGCTGCATAGAGGGTCTGGGCATGGCGTTCATCGCGCGCGCGAACGATGATCTTGAGATCGGCGCGTTCGGCGCGCGCGGCGCGGACCACTTCGTCCACCCGCACCGTATTGTCCATGGTGACGGCCAGTGCGCGCGCCTCGGCAAGGCCGCAGCGCCTGAGAAATTCGGTATTTCCCGCATCGCCGTAAAAGACCGACTGGCTGGCTGAGCGCTGGCGCGACACCAGTTCCGCATCGCTGTCCACTGCGATCCAGGGAATGCGGTGCTCGTCTAGCATCGAGGCAATGAGACGGCCTACCCGCCCGAAGCCCGCGATGATGACGCGCGGCGTCTTGTCCTCGGGAGGCAGTGCCTGCACCCCTGCAGCCTTCGCCCGCTGACGCATGCCATAGGTGATCTTTGCGCCCCCACGGGCGAGAAAGGGCAGCGCGATCATGGTCAAGGTGACAATCAGTACGATGTTGCGGCTTTCGAGATCGGCGATCAGGCCGGTGCCGAGAGCCGCCGCCGTGATGACAAAACCGAATTCTCCACAGGGCCCCATCAGCATGGCGGTTTCAAGTGATACGCCGCGCGCGACGCGGAAGGCCCGCGCCAGACCATAAACGATCACTCCCTTGAGCAGCACCAGGCTTGCCGCAACGCCCAGCGTGTAGGCCGGTGCCATGAACAGCGTGTCGAGGTCGAGCTTGAGTCCGATCACCAGAAAGAACGTACCGAGCAGCAAGCCCTTGAACGGTTCGATTACCGCCTCGATGGCGCGGCGGTATTCGGTCTCCGCCAGCATGAGCCCGGCGATGAAGGCACCGAGCGTCATCGACACGCCGGCAAAACTTGCTGCCGCCCCGGTGCCAACCGCGATGAGCAGGGTGGCTGCCATGAACAGATCGGGGCTGCCCGAGCGCGCCACCATGCGCAGGAGCGGTCTGAGCAGGAAGCGGCCGACGAGAATGATGACCGCGAGCGCAATGCAGGCCTGCCCCAGTGCGAGAAGCAAACTGACGCCAATGTGCCCCTCAATGCGCTGCCCAAGGATAGGAACCAGAAGCAGCATCGGGATTACTGCGAGGTCCTGCATCAGCAGGATGGCGAAACTGGTGCGCCCGGTTTGGGAACCGAGGCGTTTTGAGTCCGACAGGAGTTGCACCACAATAGCGGTGGAGGAAAGCGAAAGCGCTGCACCGGCAATCAGCGCGGCGGGGGTCGAAAAACCCATCGCCAGAGCTGCGGCGGAAATGGCCGCGAAGCTGATCACCACCTGTAGCCCGCCCAGCCCCAGCACGAGGCGGCGCATGGTATTGAGGCGCTCGAAGGACAATTCGAGACCGATCAGGAACAGCAGGAAAACCACGCCCAGTTCGGCGATGTGGCTCAGTGCTTCGGGCTGGTCGATGACCACGTATCTGAGGGCCGGAACCGACTGCACAAACTGACCCATCACATCGGGCGAGAGCAGGATGCCAACCAGCAGGAAGGCCAGCACCGAGTTCAACCCGATGCGCAGGAACAGCGGCACGACCAGCCCCGCAACCCCAAGAATGATGAGGAATTCCTTATAGTGAAAGGCAGTTTCCGCTGGCATCGTTTGCTGGATTTCGGCGCTGCGTGGCCGGCTGGTGTACGGGGTGAAAGGGAGACGGCATTTGCTGTGCCGTCAGGGCACGGCTGAGAGGACAATGAACATAATGAAGATCCCTAAGTGTACGAACCCCTGCATGACCGAGGTGCGGCCGGGAAGCAAGGTGATGACGCTTACGAACATGGCCAGCACCAGCAGCGCGGCGCGCTGCGGCTCGAGCCCGAGAACAAGTTGCACCTGCGAGAAGGCCGCAACCAGAGTGATGATCGGAATTGTCAGGGCCACCGAAGCAAGCGCCGAACCAAGCGCCAGGTTAATCGCCGTCTGGGGCCGGTTCATCAGGGATGCGCGGATTGCGGCAATGCATTCGGGCGCCAGAACCAAGGCAGCGATGACGACGCCGGTGAATTCCTCGGGGAGCCCCGCCGCGTCGATTCCGGAGTGCAGTGCCGGCGACAGCATCTTGGCCTGAAGCACCACGCCAATCAGGGCGACGACCAGCAACACGAGGCTTGTTCCGGCCACCTTTGCGGATGGCGGTTCCGCCTTGAAGCTGGCCGCCTCCGTATCATCGGTGGCGGAGAGGAAGTAGTCGCGGTGGCGCATTGTCTGTACGAAGATAAAAGCGCCGTAGAGCAGTATGGAGACGACTGCGACGGCCGCCAGCTGCGTGTCCGAATAGGTCGGGCCTTCGGTTGTCGTCGTATAATTCGGAATGATGAGCGCGAGCGCTGACAGCGTTCCGAGAACCGCGAGATAGGCCGATGTGCCTGTGATCTGGTGGGTTTGCTCGTAGTGCTTTCGTCCGCCAAGCAACAGCACGATGCCCAGAATGCCGGTGAGCACCAGCATGACGGCCGAATAAACCGTATCGCGGGCGATTGTGGGGCCGCCGTCGTCGGACGACAGCATGAGCATGGCGATGAGGCCGACTTCGATGATCGTGACGGCCACCGCCAGCAGGATGGACCCGAACGGCTCACCCACGCGGGCTGCGACGACTTCCGCGTGGTGGACGCCCGCAAAGATGGTGCCGCACAGGATGACCACCTCGGCGGCCAGAAGGAGCATATTGTCCTTTGGCAGCATGCCGGAGAAGTAGAGTGTGATCAACACGACGGACAGGATCGGGAAAATGATCGCCCAGCGCGGGTTTGTCGGTTGGGAATGTCCTGCCACGTGTGGTTTCCTGCCTTGAAAGCAGGACATAAAAACGGGAAACAGGAAACCCGCAAGTGATTTTACCATCGGCCGCCGGGCCGGAAAGGGACATGACATGGCACAACGCAAGAGGGGCCGGGATCTGGGCCTGCCGTTTCCTGGCACGCCGGGCATGTTCAACGCCATTACGGATGTCCAAGGCGTTGAGGTCGGAACTGTGACGCTGATTTCCGGTGACGGCCCCCTGCGGGTGGGCCATGGCCCGGTGCGCACGGGCGTTACCGCCATTCTGCCGCGCGGCAAGGCGAAGGCCCATGTTCCCTGCGCCGCCGGTTATTATTCGCTCAATGGCAATGGCGAGATGACCGGAACCGTGTGGATCGAGGAATGCGGCGAGTTGCAAACGCCCATCACCATCACCAACACCCATTCCTGCGGCGTGACGCGTGATGCCACGATCCGCTGGCTGGTCGCACGCGGCGTTGGCACCGGGCAGGACTGGGGCCTGCCCGTTGCCGCCGAAACCTATGATGGCGAC
>JBIIGF010000298.1:0-3887 GCA_044236665.1 Aestuariivirga sp.
AGGATGTCTGCGATGGCCCAGAAAGATTGCGCTGGGTCAGTGCAGGAAGACGTGCGCGTGCCGATCATCTGGCATCACCTGGCATTGGTCAAACAGACCTATAGTCCGGACGAATTGACTATAACACGCGGCCGTCCTTGCGGATGCGCGGAAGGAAGCGCAGCGGCGCTTACGAGCGCAGAACTCGCGCTTGACGGCACTTTCCGCGCCTATATAGTTGATCTCATTACTAGGGCTTGCATTATATGGGGCTTTTGGACGGCCAAGTCGGTATTGTGACAGGTGCGGGGCAAGGCCTGGGCCGTGCCATTGCACTTGAAATGAGCCGCGAGGGCGCGATCCTGGCACTCGTTGACCGCAATCCTGAGACCCTCGCACTGCTGGCTGAGGAGATAACCCGCGGCGGTGGCGACTGCATGCAGTACAGCTTCGACGTGACGGACTATAACGCCTATGCGCTGGCCGTCGGCGATCTTCATGCACGCCACGGACGCATCGACATCCTCGTCAACAACGCCGGCATCAACCCCGCCACCCGGAGCATCCTGGACGACACACTGGAAGAGTGGCGCCACACCATCTCCATCAACCTCGAGGCGGTCTACATGGGCTCGAAGTTGGTGGCGCCCATCATGGCGAAGCAGAACGGTGGGCGCATTATTCACATCTCCTCGATCCAGGGCTTCGCGTCCAGCGGCCTCTGCGGCTCCTACAATGCCGCCAAGGGTGCCCTCATCGCCTACACCAAATCCATGGCGGTTGAGCTTGCGCCCTACAACATCCTTGTGAATGCGGTGGCGCCAGGCTTCATGGTGACGCCGATGTCAGTCGTGAACGGCATCGATGAGACGACGACGCCCGAATTCACCGACTGGTACATTGACAAGCGCAAGATCCCGCTGGGCAGGAGCGGGCAGCCGGAGGATGTAGCCGGCACGGTGATGTTCCTGGCCTCGGACTACTGCCGCTACATGACAGGGCAACTTCTCGTCGTCGATGGCGGCTTAATGAGTACTTTCTAGACAGCGAAAACAGGGAAACGAAGGAAGGCAAACGACATGACAAAGTCAGCGTACCCGATGCTCACCCGCCGCAACTTGATGCTCACTTCCGCCATGCTGGCGGGTGGTGCCGCGCTGGGTGGCCTCTCCAGAGGTGCCGCCGCACAGGCCAAGGACATGGATATGTGGTACTGGGGCGAACAGGAGCTTCCGGGCCTGCAGAAATACGTCAACGATTCGGTAGCCAAGTATAAAGCATCGAACGTGAAGCCGATGCTGCAGGACACCGCTGTGGTGATCTCGCAATTCCAGACTGCAGCCGCCGCGGGAAATGCGCCCGACATTCAGTATCTCTGGAACGGCATCTACCACATGGAAAGCGTTTGGCTTGGCTACGTGCGCGGGCTGAAAAGCCTGATCAAGCCGGACGTGCTCGCTGCCTCGAACCCGACATTGCTGAGCCACTTTGGTGGCGATATCTACCGCACCGGCTGGTACCCGCTCCCGATGTTCTGGTGCTACAACAAGACACTGTTCGAAAAGGCCGGCCTCGATCCCGAGGCGCCGCCCAAGACATGGGACGAACTGCTCGTCGCCTGCGACAAGCTCAAGAGTTCCGGCGTTGAACCGCTGGGCGGCGGCATCCAGGATGGCTACTGGAGCGAATGGTACATCACACATTCGCTGCCCCAGCAGCTCGACTCGCTGGGCGAGGCCGTCGAACTCTTCATCGGCGACAAGGACTTCAACGATCCCAAGTACCATGAACACTGGGTGAAGCTCGCGGAACTGAAGACGAAGGGTTTCCTTAACAAGGACATGTCGTCGCTTGAGCTCTATCCCGGCATCGACCTCGTGGTGGCAGGCAAGTTGGGTATCGGCCAGACCATCGGAACAAGGCTCCCGGCCGACAGCAAGGCGACAGGCGGCAAGATCGGCTACATGACCATGCCGGTTTTCGGCAAGGGCAAGCTTGCGGCCACCCCGATCGTTGACGTGCAGGGCCTCGGCATCTCGACAAACGCCGAAGATCCGGCGGCCGCTGCCGCCTTCCTCGAATTCCTGCAGTCCCCCGAGCAGCTGAAGGCCTTCTGGGAGGCGACAAACTGGCTTCCCTCCAACACCACATTCGACGCCAGCGTTATCCAGGACGCCTCGGTGCGCGGGCTCTGGGAGAACTGGGGGCTGAAGCCCAACATCTCCAATGTCACCAACCTGATGCCCGGCCAGTTCTACGAACGCGCTGCCATTCCCACCGGCCAGCAGATCGTCGCTGGCGCGATGACGGGCGAGCAGGCAGGCGAACTCGCAGCCAAGACGGCCAAGGAGTGGAGGGACTTCAACCCCGACATGGTCGAGAACTACCGCAAGTGGGTGAAGGACCTCTCCTCTCCCACCTGATGAAACGCGCCGGAGCCGCTGCAACAGCATCGGCTCCGGCCCCTCCGCCCTTGCAGGTTCATGACGCCCTCTTCCCGGCTCACACCCTATCTCTACGTCCTGCCGCTCGTGGCCTTGCTGGCTTTCGTGTTCGGCTATCCATTGCTGCGAATCTTCGAATTCAGCTTCAAGATGGTGCGGGGCATCGATGGGCCGTGGATCGGACTGCGCAATTACCAGCTGGTCCTCGGCCAGTCGCTGTTCTGGGAATCGGTACTGCACAATCTCCAGCTCCTCCTTGCCATTCCCGTCATGGTTGGCATCTCGCTCATCGTCTCGGTTCTACTGTCCGAGCGGGTGGCGGGCTGGAAGCTCTATCGCATCATCGTCTTCGTACCCTTCATTCTGGCCATTCCCATCGTCGCCGTGGTGATGAAGCGCATGTTCCAGTTCTCAGGGCCCGTGAACGAGATGCTGCGCTGGATGAGCCTAGACTTCATGGCGCTGGACTGGATCGGCTCATCCGACGTCGCGCTTTGGACCGTGATGATCCTCATCATCTGGCGCGAATCCGCACTTGGCATCATCCTATTCGTTGCACGCCTGCTGAGCCTCGATGAATCAATGATCGAAGCCGCAAAGATCGATGGTGCAAACTGGTGGCACCGGCTCTGGCACATCATCCTGCCGGAGATGCGCGGCGTCATCGAGTTCTACGTGGTGATCAGCGTCATCACCATGCTCGCCGCCGTATTCTCCTACATCTACATCATGGGCGGCGGACGCGGCGGACCCGGTACATCGACCGAGGTAATTGAGCTCTACATCTTTAACGCGCTGATCCGTTCCAGCCTGCCTGGTATCGCGTCGGCGGCTTCTGTTATTCTGTTCCTCGTCACAGGCGTTCTCATCTTCCTGTTGTTTCGGGTCCGCCGGCGCGCCGAGGCCCTCTGATGCGCATTTCCGTGCAACTCAGCAACGCGGTGAAACAGCTGGTTCTGCTGCTAGCCGCATTTCTCGCTCTCGTGCCCACCATCTACATGGTCTTCACCGCGCTTAAGTCAGACGAAGAATACGCCGTCAACAAGCTTGGCTTTCCCCAGGCGCCGGTGCTGGAGAATTTCCGGTCCGTACTGGTCGACAGTCCCTTCATCTACTGGATGCTGAACAGCGCCATCCTGGTAACAGGCGCCGTCATGCTGTCTACGGCGATCTCGGTGCTGGGAGCCTATGCCATCGCCACCATGCGGTTCCGTGGGCGCGACACGCTGCTGGCGGTCAGCACCTCGCTCATGGCCGTGCCGCCCGTTGTCATGATTGTACCGCTCTTCGTGCTCTATACGCGACTCAACATGGTGAGCACCTACTCCGGAGCCATTCTCATCTATGCGGGCCTCATAACACCTTTCTCGGTTTACCTTCTTGTCACCTTCTTCCGCACCGTGCCGCGCGAACTCTATGAGGCCGCTCATATCGATGGGGCCGGGCACTTCACCATCCTCATGA
>JBIIGF010000299.1:0-3871 GCA_044236665.1 Aestuariivirga sp.
ATGGGGCAGGACCCGGCCCAGGTGGACATGCGCGGGCCATTCATGTTCTCCGAGGATTTCTCCGCCATGCAGGAGATCGTCCCCTCCTGCTATTTCGGCTTGGGGGCGGGACCGGGGCCGATGCTCCACGACCCCGGCTACAACTTCAACGACGCGCTGCTTCTGAAGGGCCCCGCCTTCTGGGCGAGGCTCGTCGAGAAGGCGTTGCCTCAGGCATAGGGGCCTTCAAGCCCCAGCTTGCGCATCAGCGTGGCGTAGCTGTTGAAGCTCTTCACCAGTTCCGCCCCGTGCCTCGCGATGAGTTCGGCCCGCTTCTGTTCGGTGGTGGCCGTGGTGAGCGCACCCCAGATGGCGGCCATGGCCTCCGCGCCAGCACGCGCCTTGTCGGCCGTGCCGTCCTCTTCGAGCGCGCGGGCGATGGTCTGGCCGGAGCACTTGCCCACACCGGCAACCGTCATCGCGCCACCCACCGAATAACCTTCCGGCAGATCGCCCTTGAGATTGACGACCTCGCGGTACTGGATGGCATCGAAGATCTGATCCACCGCCTGTTTCGCACCCTCGACGCGCGACACATGTTCAGTATCGGCCGCCGCGTGGGGCAACAGTTCGATACGGCCGGGGTGTTTATCGGCGAGCGGCAGATAGGGCACCATCGGGCCCGAGGCAGCACCCGTCTCGGCGTTGACGAACAGGTCGGCGTCAATGGCTGCATAGCGCACCTTGCCGGAGGCCATGGCGGCATCGAGTGCGGCTGCATCGACGCATTCGCCGCGGTCGTAGTTGAGGACGATCGCGCCGTCATTGAGGCCCTCCAGAACAGAGGCGCTCACCACATTGGCATTTGCGAATTTGCCGGTCGCTGCGTTGAGCGGCCCGAGCCCGGTGTGTACCGAGATCACGTCCGCACCCTTGGCAGCCTCTTCCGGGGTGGCCGCATAGATGAAGCCTTCGGATTCGATCCAGTCCTTGTGGCGGGGGCGCGCGTGAACGGCGACCACCATGCCGAAGGCTTGGGCGATCTTCGCCATTTCGCGGCCGATATTGCCATAACCGATGATGCCGAGGCGCTTGCCCTCGATCTTCTCTGTGGGGAAGTCCTTGAGGTCGCGGCCGGTGTCGAACCTGGCCGCGGCGGTCAGACGGTGCATCTCCTCGACGGGCAGGTCCGGCATGACCTTGAGCAGCGCCTTGAAGGCCATCTGCGCCGTGGCGCGGCTGTTGAAGGAGGGCGTGTTCATGAGCGGCGCGACGCCGCCTTCGCCATTGCCGCCACCCCAGGAGGCGGAACCCATGTTGCCGGTACCGGCGCCGATGCGCACACCACCCTCGTTGAACACCGCTTCCTTCGGCAGGAAGGTGGCGGCGGCGATCACCGCGTCAAACTGGCCCTTGTCGGTCAGCGGCCTGATCTCCTCGGGCTTCGACAGGTTGGGCTGGTAGAAGAAGTGGATCCGCCCCGCCTCAAGCTTCGCGGCGTCAGACAGAGGGCCATCGTGGAACACGCCACCGCGTGCTTCGACATGCGCCTTCACGGCGGAGAAGTCCGGCTTGCGATCCCTGCCGAACTTGAGGCCGACATGGTCGCACACCAAGACCTTGTAAGCGCGCTTGGGATCATCCTTGCGCGGACGATCCGCGCCCATCGCCGGTGCAGGGAAGGTGACGCCGGCCTTTTCGAGTTCCTCCTCCATCACCACGATGCGGGCGCGGTGGTAGGCGTATTTGAGATTGTCGAGCAGCGCTGTCACATCCTCCACCGGGCGGATGCCGCCGATCCACGCGCGGTAGTCGCCGGGGGTGCCGGGGAATGCGTTGATGTAGCGTGCCGTGTCGAGGCCTTCCTCATGCAGCCCATTGGGATGCGTCACACCCTCATAAGACAGCAACTGCTTCGAGCGGGCGATGATGCGGGCGTGAAGGGCAGCGTCGGTAATGCGCGTGTCCTTTACCTTGATGAGTGTGACCGCCGCGCCGCGGTTTTCGGGATTGGTGACGCCGAGTTCGAGAAGATCGGAATTGCTCATCCATTCGTTGATGGCAGCGCGGTTCTGCTCCGAACGGCGGTTCATGTCCTTGACGGAGCCGATCTTTCGTTCAACCCGCAGCAGGCCGAAGGTTGTTTCGGCAAAGGCGAGGGTGGAGAAGGTGTTGATCACCCCGCCCAGCATGCGGTTCTCGGCCGGATCGTAAATCGGGCCAAGTTTCACCGTGCGCTCACCAGAAAGCGGCATCTTGGCGTCAACCGGAGCGGCCAGCTTCAGCTGGCGCGGAATAGCCCAGGAGGGTTTCTTCTGGTTTTCTTCCACCAGCGCCAGGGCCTGCGGCGTGAAGGAAACGAGGAAATAGCCCGAGATGCCACCGATGGCCTTCTGGAACGGCATGAAGAGGCAGCACTTGGACATGACCTGCTGAACCACATCCTCGCCCCAGGGCATGGCGCCCAGCATGGATGTTGCATCGAGCACGGCATGATGTTCGGCCGGGTTGCGGTCGATCCAGTCAAGAAGGTTCAGGATCTCTGCGCGGGAATAGGTGGTGGCGCCCGTGGTCTCGTGGCCGACTCCGAAGAACACCTTGATGCCCATGCGCTCCAGTGCATCGGAGGAAGGGATTGCGCCTTCGCCCTTGGCGAAGTGGATGCGGTTCTCATCGCCATTCTTCGCGTGGCGCATCATTTCGATGATCTGCGCGCCCCAGCTCTGGCGGAAGAAGCCAGACGCCTTGGCGGCGTCTGATTCCGGTGCTGGTGTATCGACGTAAACCTGCTGGGCTGTATCGTTGGTGCTGATGAAATGCAGCGCGCAGACGGTGAAGCCCGAGTGGCCGCCGCCGAGGCCCACAGCGAGGCGGTTCTGCTTTGGGAACTCGAAGTAGCGGTGGATCTCCCGCATCATGTCGAGCAGGAACTTGTCAGCCGGATAGCCGCGGTGCATGGACCGGCCGATCTCGGCCGATGTGAAGGCACCAATGTCGCGGCCCTTGTCATCGAACTTGCGGTAGTTCTGTTCGAGCCAGTGCTCGAACTCGAAGCGAAGCTGGCGGGCTTCGGCCTCATCCTTCACCATGTCGGTGATCGGGCCGACGCCGAAGAATGGGTTCTGCGTACGTTGCGGGCGGCCGGATGCCGTTGCGGCAATTGAGTCCTCGCGGGCCGCCTTCATGTTCTCGATTGCCGATTTATCCACCTTGCGCCTCCTCAAACGTGATTGGCACTTAGTCGGCCTGAGGCCGGGCCCTGCCGCACAAAAACGTCATTTCCCGCAGTGCTTGCGCCGCAGAGGCGCTGCCGCTGGCAAGATCCCACTATGCAGCGCCGGTGCCATGACATAAACTTGTGCGCATGATTGAATTTTCTCAGCTCAGCCTGTTTTTCGCCGCCGCGGTTCTTTTGGCCATCACGCCAGGACCCGGCATCTTCTATGTCGCCGCCCGCACGCTGTCGGGTGGCAGGGGCGAGGGGATTGCATCAAGCCTCGGCACCGGGCTTGGCGGCATGGTGCATGTTGTGGCTGGCGCGCTCGGTGTCTCCGCGATCGTGCTGGCCAGCGCGGAATTGTTTACGGTGCTCAAGTTGGTGGGTGCGGGTTACCTGATCTGGCTTGGCGTCCGCACCATACAGCAGGCTCGGCGCGAGGCTGCCGCATTGAGCGTCGGTGTCGGCGTGAAGCCGGTTGGCGCGCATCGCGCCTTCCGTGAGGGCGTGCTGGTGGAGGCGCTGAACCCCAAGACGGCGGCCTTCTTTCTCGCCTTCATCCCGCAGTTCGTGGATGTTTCCGCCGGGCATGTGGCATTTCAATTCGTGGTTCTTGGCTTCCTGTCCGTCACGCTCAATACGCTGGCTGACATCGTGGTTGCGTTTCTGGCCGGA
>JBIIGF010000301.1:0-3869 GCA_044236665.1 Aestuariivirga sp.
GCCACGGCCTCGGTGCTCGTCTACTACCAGCCCGAAAACGGCGGCAAGACGATCCTGCTCGCGGCCTATTATTTCCCGGCCGACAGGTTCGACGCGGCGCAGAATCCGGATGAACCGCCACGGTTCGGCCAGGAGGTCATCCGCAAGGACGGCATGGTGCTCAGCATTGCCGGGCCGCATGACACGATCTACGAGCCCGATACACCGGACGGCCGGAATGTCATTGCCGCCTCAGGCCTGATCTATACGCCGGAAACTTACCTGCCAAAGTAACGCCCCGCCGCGCCAGTAAGCAGGCGCGCCACGCCGCCACACCTCTGGCGCCTTCGCCCACGTGCGGATAAAGAGGTTCGCGGATCAAACGCGGAAAGGTACGGGATATGGTGGTCAAGCTGGCGGGAACCTTCCTGCGAATTGTGGTGATTGCACTGGCTGCCGCGACCTTTGCCGACATCGGGCGCACACTCTATACGTGGCTTACCGGCACGCCGGGGGCCAATTGGGCGCTGTCCGGCCGCTGGTTCCTGATGGTCTTCGACGGCCACCCCTTCACCGCCAGCATCGCGGCCGAACCGTCCAGGCCACATGAATATGCCGTCGGCTACAGCGCCTATTACGTTATCTCCCTGATCTTCGCGGCGGCTTATCTCTTGCTGTTCGAAGCACTGCTGCGGCGGCCGCTCGGGCTTCTGAATGGCCTTGCCTTCGGGCTTGCCACCATCGTGTTTCCACTGCTGGTACAACTGCCCGCGATGGGCTCCGGCTTCTTCGGGCTGAACACGCCGATGCCGCTCGCCATTTTCGGCCGCACGCTGGTGCAGCACACGTGTTTCGGCCTGGGGCTTGGTGCGGGCGCCCTGCTGGCGGCCCGCCTGCTGAACGCTGGTGCGGCTGCAGCCCGGGCGCGGCCGGGACGTTGAACATCCTGACACAAACACAGATGATCCGGACACACCATGCTGAGTGATATCTCCGCCCTCGACCTCGCGCGGTTCCAGTTCGCATTCACGGTGTCAGCGCATATCATCTTTCCGGCCTTCACCATCGGCCTTGCCAGTTTCCTCGCGGTACTGAACGCGCTGTGGCTGTGGCGGCGCGACGAGATCTATCTCGCCATGTTCGAGCAGTGGAAGACCATCTTCGCGGTGAGCTTCGGCATGGGCGTGGTGTCAGGCGTCGTCATGTCCTATCAATTCGGCACCAACTGGCCGGTGTTCGCGGACAAGACCGGGCCGGTGCTGGGCCCGCTGATGGGGTATGAGGTGCTCACGGCCTTCTTCCTCGAAGCCGGTTTCCTCGGCATCATGCTGTTCGGCCGCAACCGCGTCGGCCCGCGCCTCCACATGGCGGCCACCGCCATCGTGGCGGGCGGCACGGTAATGTCGGCCTTCTGGATCCTCAGCGTCAACAGTTGGATGCACACGCCGCAGGGCTACAGCATCAATGCGGACGGACAATTCATTCCCGAGGACTGGCTGAAGGTGATCTTCAACCCCTCCTTCCCCTACCGCTTCGTGCACATGCTGCTGGCGGCCTATCTCACCACCGCCTTCGTGGTGGGCGCAGTGAGCGCCTGGCACCTTCTGAAAACACCACTGAACCGCAGCGCCCGCATCGGATTTTCGATGGCCATGTGGATGGCGTTGATCGTGACGCCCATCCAGATCTTTGCCGGCGATGCGCATGGCCTCAACACGCTCGAATACCAGCCTGCCAAGATCGCCGCCATCGAAGGTCATTTCGAGAGCTACCCCGATGGCCACGCGCCGCTGATCCTCATCGGGCTCCCCGATGATGCCGCAGGAAAGACCCATGTGCTGCTGGAAATTCCGTTGCTCGGCTCGCTGATCCTCACCCACAGCCTCACCACGCCGCTCATTGGCCTCAATGCCTTTCCGCCGGAGGACCGGCCGCCCGCCGCACTGATCTTCTGGACCTTCCGCATCATGGTCGGAGTTGGCTTCGCCATGCTGGCCATCGGGCTGTGGGCCGGCCTCGCACGCTGGCGCGGCCGGCTTTACGACTGGCCCTGGCTGCACCGGGCCGCAGTGCTGATGGGGCCAACGGGATTTCTTGCCGTGCTCTGCGGATGGATCACCACCGAAGTGGGCCGCCAGCCCTTCACCGTCTATGGACTGCTGCGCACCGCCGACAGCGTGGCCGCCCTGCGCGCCGATGCGGTCGGCGCATCGCTGGTCGCCTTCATCATTGTCTATTTCTTCGTCTTCGGCTCCGGCACATTCTATGTGTTGCGCCTGATGGGACGAACTCCGGAGGAACGGGCCGACATCACCAAGACCGGCCCGGCCACTCTGACCGGCCTTACCCCCGGCACAGCGGTGCCGGACGCCGAGAGGGGGGCCTGATCCATGCCGTTCGATCTTGCCTTCATCTGGGCCGGACTTATCGCCACCGCCGTTCTTGCTTATGTGCTGCTCGATGGTTTCGACCTCGGCATCGGCATCCTGTTCCCCTTCCTGAAAGACCGCAAGGAGCGGCACCTCGCGATGAACACCATCGCACCCGTGTGGGATGGCAACGAGACATGGCTGGTGCTGGGCGGCGGCGGCCTCTTCGCGGTGTTTCCGCTGGCCTATGCCATCATCATGCCCGCACTCTATCCACTGATCATCGCCATGCTGCTGGGGCTGATCTTCCGCGGCGTTGCCTTCGAATTCGTACACCGGACAAAGCGGATGCAGGGCTTCTGGGAATTCGGGTTCTGGGCCGGGTCGCTGACCGCCAGCATCGCCCAGGGCATGGCGCTCGGCGCGCTGGTGCAGGGCATCACGGTCAGCGGGCGGAGCTATGGCGGCGGCAACTGGGACTGGCTCACGCCCTTCTCCCTCCTCACTGCCGTGGCGCTGGTGGTGGGCTATGCCATGCTCGGCGCAACCTGGCTCATCATGAAGACCGAGGGCGAGACGCTGGCGCGTGCCCAGCGCTTCGCACGGCCGCTGGGCATGGCGCTGCTCGCGCTGATCGGCCTGGTCAGCATCCTCACGCCGCTGCTGCGGCCCGAATATCTGGCCCGCTGGTTCGGCTGGCCCTCAGGCGCCTATAGCGCCGTGGTTCCGCTGCTGCTGGCCGCGGCAGCCTGGGCGCTGTGGACGGGCCTGCGCGACAACCGCACGTACCGCCCGTTCCTCGCCACGGTGGCGATCTTCGTTCTGAGCTTCGCGGGGCTTGGCGTCAGCTTCTATCCACATCTCATCCCCCCCACGCTGACCATCGCCGAGGCGGCGGCACCCGACAAATCGCTCGCCTTCCTGCTGGCGGGTGCGGTGGTGCTGATCCCGATGATCCTGCTCTACACCGGCTATTCATACTGGGTGTTCCGCGGCAAGGTACGCCACGGCGACCACTATCACTGATGCAACGCTGGCTGTGGTTCGTGGGTTACTATGCGGCAGGCGTCGCGGCCGTGGCAGCGGTGGCGCTGCTGATCCGCAGCGCACTGGGCTGACCTGGCCAGACAGGGCCTTGCGTAACGGACCGCCTAGCCGATACGCGCGAAATTGGCGTGGGCAGAGATCAGCCAGCCCTCATCTGCCTTGCGGAGAACGGTGAGACGCGGCGCCAGGGTCTGCATCTGCTGGCCATCCAACTCCCCGTCGATCGAGAGAATGTAGCACACCACTGCGACAGTACCGTGGGAGGTGACCGATATCTCGGTGATCGTCGGATTGGCGCGGCGGCCCGAAAGCCCCTTGAGGTAGCTTTCCTTCGTGAACACCTTGCCGTTGGAGCGCATGATCTGGAACTCCGGTGCCAGCAGCTTACCAACCGCTGCCGCATCGTTGGTTTCCAGCGCGGCAATCCAGGTGAGGATGGTCTGGCGGGCCTCATCCTCGCTGATCTCCGCGCCT
>JBIIGF010000300.1:0-3869 GCA_044236665.1 Aestuariivirga sp.
GCCATCATCATAACCGCTCGCCGTGATGAGACGGCCGGCGGGAGGATTGGTGTCGGCAATGAACTTGCGGAGCTTGGCCTGAATATCGGCGATTGATGTCGTGTCGCTCACCGGTGGCGGACTGAGGTCCGGCGCCTTCCACGAGATCACGTAATCGGGGAGATGACCATGGCCGTCGATGAAACCTGGCAGAAGCGTACGGCCGGCAAGATCCACCTCCTTGGCTGTCGCCCCGAGCGCTGCACGTGCCTCAGTCTTTTCGCCTGCAAACACGATGCGGCCATCCCGGACGGCCAGGGCTTCCACATAACGTGGCTGATCTCCCGCCATGGTGAGGATGTCACCCCCGCTGTAGAGCGTTTCAGCCGCCGCAAGCGGGCCAGCCGCGGCAAGTGCCAGAACTGCAAACACAACACTTCCCGGGATAAGTCTCGCCGACATGGCATTCCTCCTCCAAAGATCCTGAACAACTGTTCTCTCTGCAGCCATGACCCTTGAGCCTCCGCAATGCTCCGCCCGGCAAACGGGACCTGAGAAGCGATGAGACCGCATCAGCCGATGGCGATCAGAACCCTGCCCTCCTCAACTTTCACCGCATAGGTCCTGAGATTGACGCAGACCGGCGCACCTTTCGCAGCACCGGTGCGGTAATCGAAACGGCCATTGTGCTTCGGGCATTCGATGATGGTGTCGATCACGAACCCATCTGCGAGATGGACGTTCTCATGGGTACAGAGGCCGTCGGTGGCGTAATAGCTGTCATCGGGCGAGCGGTAGATCGCATAGGTCCTGCCGCCATGGTCGAAACGCATCACGTCCTCGGCGTCGATGTCCCCGGTTGCGCAGGCGTCGATCCATTGCGTCATCGTGTCTGTCTCCGATCGGTTGGCGAGGCGCTCAGCCTGCGGTGGCATCGGGCAGCGGCGGCGTCGGATTTGCGGTCGGCGGCAGTCTGCGCTCGGCAAAATGATCAGGTTCCCGCAACTGCCGCCACAGCGTGGGGATGATCTCCCGGTAGCAGGCCCAGAAACCATTGTAGGGTGGCGGGCAATCGGCCAGCATCTCCCTGTGGAGGTCCGGCAACCGATGATAAGGAACCATCGGGAACATGTGGTGCTCCACATGGTAGTTCATGTTCCAGTAGACGAAGCGGCTGAACGGATTGATGTAGACGGTACGGCAATTGAGCCGGTGGTCCAGCACGTCCTCAGCGAGGCCGATGTGCTGGGTGAGGCCGGTCAGCATCATGTGCCAGGCGCCATACATGCTCGGAAGCCCGATCAGCATCAACGGCAGGAACGACTGCATGGCGAGCGCCAGCGCGATGACGGCGGCATAGACCGCCGTCCAGATACGGGCGGTGCGGTAAACCTTCGGCCATTCCGTCTCGGGGATGAAGTCCTTCTCTGCCGGGGTCAGCCTGCCGGTGGCATAGCGCAACATGTCCCACCAGGCTTGCGGCACCATGATGAGGCCGAAGACGTTGAGCAACACCTTCGCCACCTCCGGGGGGCGCATGGTGATGATCTCCGGGTCGCGTCCGACGATGATGGTGTCAGTGTGGTGGCGGGCGTGGCTCCACTGCCAGACGGTGGGGTTGCGCACCGTCAGGAAGCAGGCAAGCTGATAGACGGCTTCGTTCTTCCACGGCGTCTTGAACGCGGTGCCATGCCCGCATTCATGCCAGCGCGAATCCCCCGCCGCCCCATAGAGAACGCCATAGACGATGAAGAACGGCACACACCACCAGCTGCCCCAGAAATAGGCCCCGAGCCCTCCAGTGATGATGAGGCCTGCAAGCCAGATGATGGTGTCGCGCGTGGCGGGCCCATCCGAACGTTGCATCAATTCCTTCATGCGGGCCCGGGGGATCGGCGTCTTGTACCACTGGGCATTGGCGAGGCCGATCTGCTGGGCACGCGCATTGAGCGGGCCTTCCAGGCTGTAGTTCCGCGGATAGGGTGCGCTGAGCGTTTCCGTGGTCATGACGAGTGTCCCCCCTCAGTTTGCCTCTAGCGTTATCATAATCCGCGCCCGCGTCCAGCGGCAGCGGCTTGCGCTCAGGGCGCCGCTCTGGTCCTGGCGGGCGGCTGCATAACCGGAATGGCTACCGGTCGTAATCCGGCGGCGTCTTTTCCCACACGCCGGGCCCCTGCCCCAAGCGGTAGCCGAGGTCATAGAGCTTGCGCATGTGGGCCTGGTCGAATTCACTCTTGGCCTTTTCGGTGAAACTGGCGGGAATGGAGGCGAGATTGAAGGCAACCCCATCACGCTCTGACTGGGCATACATCTTGTAAACATCGCCGATGCTCTGGTTTTTGATCAATGTACTGATGGATCGGGCGGCTATCGCGAGGGTCTTGGTTTCGGTCTTCTCGGCCTGCGGCGCGAAGCTGCCGTTGATGATGACATAGAGCGTCCGCTTGCGCGGGAACTTCAGCGCCTTGTCGACATCCCGGAGGGAGTTTTCCGCTGACAGCAGAAAGGCCTGGGTTGTCGTGCCGCCATCGACATGCAGCTCCTCATACAGCTTGCCGTCCGCCTGCACGCGGATCAGCTGCGGCGGGAAAACGCCGGGAATGGCGGCGCTGGCAATCAGCACGTCGCGGAACAGCTGCACCCGGTTGGGGTTGCCGCTCGCCGCGATCGCCGTCATGTCCCACACCACGGGCCGCTGGGCATCGAGGTTCGTGGTGCCGACCAGCAGGCGCCGTCCCTTGGCGTTCTCTTCAGCGATACGGTCGATCAGCTCCGGCGTCACATGCCGAGCAACCAGGGCCTTCAGAGGGCTGTTGTCAGTCAGTGATGCGCCGAACACTGCGCCCAGCGGGCCGGTATTGCGCATCACATCCTTGTCGGTGATGGTGGTATAGACTTCCCTCAGCTCGTCGTCATAGGCAGGACCGAGGAAGGCGTAAGGGGCGGTGAGCGCGCCGGTGCTAATGCCGGTGACCACTTCGAACTGCGGGCGGGTGCCCGCCTTCGTCCACCCCGCCAGCAGGCCGGCACCGAAAGCGCCATCGCCACCGCCGCCCGAAACGGCGAGATAATAGGCATGATTGAGCGGAACCGAAGGGTCCTTCGCGTGGGCCGCCCGCACCTGCTCGAGCCGCAGCGCCGAGACTTCATTGAACTTCCTGAGTTCGGCATCACCCCAATAGCGTATGCCGGTGTAGCCGACAGGCGTGGCATAGGTGTTGGTAGGCGCGTCATCGAGGCGGGGAATGTTGCTGCCACAGGCCGTGACAGCGAACAGCACAAGCAGGGCCACCATGACCTTCAGCCCGGCACCGGCCCGCCACTCCCCCTGTTTCCGATCCGCCATCATCCTGTCCCGCAGCTGACCGTCAGCCCCACCGAAGAACCGGCGGACTTTCCCTTCATGGTTGATTCACGGGGTCGCCGTCAAGCGCTCCGGCGGCCATGGCTGGCACCGTGGCCTTCGGGCCGCTCAGGTGGAGATGCTGTTGTAGACAGCATAGTCCTCCTGAAGATAGGCCGTCAGGAAGGGAAGATCAGGGACAGAGTCCTTCGCCGCCGAGGGAGACTTGTTCATCACGCGCGGCTTGAGCCTCTTGCCGACCTTGGCGGACATGTAGTCCAGAAAGACATCATAGTTTTCATAGCGGAAGAGCGTGATCTTGCCGATGTTTCCCGTCTTGTCCTTCAGCATGTTGACCTGACGTCCGATGCGGGCAGGAGGGCTCGGGTGGGCGGATACATATTGGCGGGCGAATTCCTCGAAACTCATGCCATGCGTGGACCTTTCGTTCGCTGTGCCGGGCTGCGGCGTAGCGCTCCGTGACGGACGGTACAAGTTGTTCAACCACTCCAACGGTTTGCGGGCCCGCCTCGCCTCACGCTCATCG
>JBIIGF010000302.1:0-3863 GCA_044236665.1 Aestuariivirga sp.
GTTCTGGGCGCGGCCATCGGGCGTCGCATTGGTGGCGATGGGGTCCCGCTGGCCCGCGCCGATCACCTGGAAGCGCTGCGGATTGTTGCCCTGCGCCACCAGATATTCCGCCACCGAACCGGCGCGGCGTTCGGACAGTTGCTGATTGTGGGCCGGGGTGCCGGTCGAGTCGGTGTGGCCGGTCACGTCCACCAGTGTCTTGTTGAACTCCCGCAGCACGAGCGCCACCGAGTTCAGCGTCTCGTAGAATTGCGGCTTCACGGCTGACTGGTCCGTGTCGAAGGTGATGTTGGAGGGCATGTTCAGGATGATGTCGTCGCCCACGCGGGTGACTGACACACCCGTCCCGCGCAAGCGTTCGCGAAGCTTGGATTCCTGATTGTCCATGTAGAGGCCGACGCCGCCGCCTGCCAGCGCACCGAGGCCCGCGCCGATCAGCATGGACTTGCGCGTCGAGGCGCTGGTGGTCTTGCCGATGACAAGCCCCGTGGCCGTGCCGAGAAGCGCCCCGGCGCCAGCGCCGATGGCGGTATTCGAAATCTTCTGCTCGCCAGTGTAAGGGTCGGTCGAGCAGGCGGCCAGCATGGCCGCTGCGGCTGCAAGTATCGTGATCTTCCGAAACATCTTCACCCCACTGCGATTGAGGGTCCCATCGCTGCCACCTATGGCTGCAATAAGGTAAAGAAGTGATTATTCGGCGGCTTCGAGGTCTTCATCCTCAAGCAGGAACCCGCCGGACTGGCGCTGCCAGAGGGAGGCATAAAGCCCGCCCTTGTCGAGCAGCGCCCGGTGCGGGCCTTCCTCCACGATCGTGCCCTTGTCCATGATGACGAGGCGGTCCATCGCCGCGATGGTGGACAGGCGGTGCGCCACGGCAATCACGGTCTTGCCTTCCATGAGCGCGTAGAGATTTTCCTGAATGGCCTGCTCCACTTCGGAATCGAGAGCGCTGGTCGCTTCATCCAGCACCAGGATCGGTGCGTTCTTGAGCAGAACCCGGGCGATGGCGATGCGCTGGCGCTGGCCGCCTGAAAGCTTCACGCCGCGCTCGCCGACATGGGCTTCATAGCCGCGCCGACCCTGAGGATCGACGAGCGTTGCGATGAACTCGTCGGCATGCGCCTTTCGCGCCGCCGCCTCCACCTCCGCCATGGTGGCATCGGGCTTGCCGTAGCGGATGTTGTCGATCACCGAGCGGTGGAGGAGGGAGGTATCCTGTGTGACGACGCCGATGGCGGCACGCAGCGAATCCTGCGTGACCCGCGAGATGTCCTGCCCGTCGATCAGGATGCGGCCAGTTTCGAGATCGTAGAAACGCAGGAGCAGGTTGGCGAGGGTGGACTTGCCGGCACCAGAACGCCCGACCAGGCCCACCTTCTCGCCCGGCGCGATGGTCAGCGAAAGATCGCGCAGGACCGGCCGGTCCTTGGGGCCCATGGGCTTGCCGTAGTTGAATGAGACGTGTTCGAAGCGGATCGCACCTTCCGTCACATCAAGCGGCTTGGCATCCGGCACATCCTTGATCGAGCGGTCGCGCGCGATGGTCTCGATCCCGTCCTGGATGACGCCGATGTTCTCGAAAAGGCCCGCCACCTCCCAGATGATCCACTGCGACATCGCCTTGAGGCGGAGCGTGAGGCCCACCGCGAAGGCGATGGCGCCCGTGCTGATGTCGCCCGTGTGCCAGAGCCAGATCGACATGGCCGACATGGTGAAGATCAGCACGCCGGACAGGACCTGCAGTGCTGTCGTCATCAGTGTGGACATGCGCATCGACTTGTTCACCGAGTCGAGCATCCATCCCATGCCTTCCCGGGCATAGGAGTCCTCGCGGTCGGCGTGGGCGAAGAGCTTGACCGTCGGGATATTGGTGTAGCTGTCCACCACCCGGCCGGTGACCAGCGAACGCATGTCCGCCTGTTCCATCGACAGCTTGCCGAGCTTCGGCACGAAGTACCAGCAGGCCGCAGCATAGCCTGCAAGCCAGATCAGCAGCGGGATCATCAGCCAGCGGTCGGCCGTGGCGACGAGCACCACCGCGCCAATGAAATAGACGCCGACATAGACCAGCACCTCGGTGAACTTCATCACCGCGTCGCGCACGCCCAGCGCCGTCTGCATCACCTTGGTGGCGACGCGGCCGGCGAAATCATTGGTGAAGAAGTCCATGCTCTGGCGCAGCACGTAGCGGTGCGCCACCCAGCGGATGCGCATGGCGTAATTGCCGCGAAGCCCCTGATGCGCGATGGCCTCGGACACGAAGTTGAGGAGGGGTAACGCCAGCAGCGCCACGGCGCCCATCACCATCAGTTCCGTGCTGTTGTCCTGCCAGAAGGTGGCGCGGTCGGCGCTGACGAGCAGGTCCACGAGGTCACCGAGGAAGGCGAAGAGATAGACCTCGATGAGGGCGATCAGCGCCGAGAACAGGGTGGAAGCCAGCAGCAGCGGCCAGAACGGCTTGGTATAGTGCCAGCAAAAGGCAAGAAACCCCTGGGGCGGCATCGAGGGACGCTCCGGTGGAAACGGGTCCACCAGGGATTCGAGCCAGGTAAAGAAGCGGTCGATCACGGAATTCTCCTGACGCGGCCAGTGGCGCGTCTCAACGGCAGGGATTGGATCATCTCTATAGACCCGCGGAATCGGGCCGGAAAGGGGCCGGGCGGCCCCGCCCCCGCCGGACGGGCTGCCTCCTTTGCGCAGAGCGCATGAAGGGCGCTGCCGATCCTGTGCTATGCGGAGGCTCATGGCGGCCTCCCGTTTGATCCCCCTCATCATCGCCTCGGCGCTGTTCATGGAGAACATGGACTCGACCGTGATCGCCACCTCGCTGCCTGCCATCGCGGCGGATCTCGGCACAGATCCCATCGTCCTCAAGCTGGCCTTCACCACCTATCTGCTGAGCCTCACCGTCTTCATTCCGGTGAGCGGCTGGCTGGCAGACCGGTTTGGCGCGCGCCACGTGTTCCGCGCGGCGATTGCAGTCTTCACCATCGGCTCGCTGTTCTGCGGCATGGCGTCTTCCCTTGGCGAACTGGTTGCGGCGCGCGGGCTTCAGGGCCTCGGCGGCGCCATGATGGTGCCGGTGGGCCGCATCATCCTGTTGCGCACGGTTCCGAAGTCCGAATTGGTGGATGCGCTGGCCTGGCTCACCATTCCGGCACTCCTCGGGCCACTCGTCGGCCCGCCGGTCGGCGGCTTCATCACCGACAATTTCGGCTGGCGCTGGGTTTTCTGGATGAACCTGCCCTTCGGTATCCTCGCGCTGGTGCTTGCCACGGTGCTGATGCCGGATACGCGGGTGGAAGAGGTGCCGCCGCTCGATGCCAGGGGGTTCTTCCTCTCGGGGCTGGGGCTTTCCGCCTTCATCTTCGGGCTGACGGTCATGGGGCGAGACTTGCTGCCGGGCTATTCACCCACCGCGCTGATGCTGGCGGGTGTGGTGCTGATGCTATTCTATGTCCGCCATGCCAGGCGTTGCGATAACCCGATTCTCGATCTCCGCCTGCTGCGCATCGAAACTTTCCGCGCCGGCGTGGTGGGCGGCAGCCTGTTCCGCATCGGCGTGGGGGCCGTGCCCTTCCTGCTGCCGCTGATGTTCCAGCTTGCCTATGGCATGAGCGCATTCGAATCCGGCATGATCACCTTCGTCGCCGCGGCAGGCGCCATGCTGATGAAGCTGGGGGCGGCCAGCATGGTCCGCCGCTTTGGGTTCCGAAATCTGCTGATCGTCAACGGTATCGTGGCGAGCGCATCGATCGCCGTCATGGGGCTTTTGTCGGCCGAGACACCCTATGTGCTGGCCATCGCGCTGCTGTTTGCGGGCGGCTTCCTGAGGTCGCTGCAGTTCACGGCACTCAATGCCA
>JBIIGF010000484.1:0-2630 GCA_044236665.1 Aestuariivirga sp.
GCATCACTTTCGTGCACCTTCGCACTCACACGGCCTATTCGCTGTCCGAGGGTGCGCTGCAGATCAAGGCTCTGGCTGGACTGGTGAAGGAGGCGCGGATGCCGGCCGTCGCCATTACCGATACCGGCAATCTGTTCGGGGCACTCGAGTTCTCGGATGCCATGGTGGAAAAGGGCATTCAGCCCATCATCGGCTGCACGCTGAAGGTCGATCTCATCGAGCAGAAGGAAGGTGCGCTGAAGCAGACGGGCGGCTTGCGGCGCATTCCCGCCTTGGCTTTTCTCGCCAAGAATGAGCAGGGCTATCTCAATCTCATGAAGCTCTCGAGCCGGGCCTATCTCTCGAGTCCGGAGAATGCCGAACATCATGTCACATGGGATTATCTGGCCGACCATGCGGACGGCCTCATCTGCCTGACCGGCGGACCCGATGGCCCGGTCAATGATGCGCTGCTGGCTGGGCAGGGAGCACTTGCAGCCGAGCAACTTGAAAGGTTGAAGGTGCTGTTCGGAGACAGGCTCTATGTCGAGCTCCAGCGCCACGGCCTTGCCGCCGAGCGCGAGACGGAGCAGGGGCTGATCGATCTCGCCTACCGGCTGGAACTGCCGCTCGTCGCCACCAATCAGGCTTATTTCGCCAAGGCTGGAGATTATGCCGCGCATGATGCGCTGATCTGCATTGCCGAGGGTGAAGTCCTCATCACCGAAGAGAGGCGGCGGCTGACGCCCGAGCATTATTTCAAGAGCCAGGCCGAGATGGCCGCCTTGTTCGCCGATCTCCCGGAAGCGGTGGAGAACACCATCGAGATCGCCATGCGCTGCGCCTATCGCGTGAAGTCGCGGGCACCCATCCTGCCGCGTTTCGCGGAGGGCGATGAGGCGGAGGAACTGCGGCGGCAGGCACATGAGGGGCTGACCGCGCGCCTTGCCGAGCGCGGCATGGTCGAAGGCCGCACCAAGGAGGATTATGTCAAGCGGCTCGATTTCGAGCTGGATGTCATCACCAAGATGAAGTTCCCCGGCTACTTCCTCATCGTGTCGGACTTCATCAAATATGCGAAGCAGCAGGGCATTCCGGTGGGGCCGGGGCGCGGTTCGGGTGCTGGCTCGCTCGTCGCCTATGTGCTGACCATCACCGATCTCGACCCGTTCCGCTTCAATCTGCTGTTCGAGCGCTTTCTCAATCCCGAACGCGTCTCGATGCCGGACTTCGATATCGACTTCTGCCAGGACCGGCGCGGCGAGGTGATCACCTACGTACAGCAGCGCTATGGCGCTGATCGAGTGGCGCAGATCATCACCTTCGGCAAGCTGCAGGCCCGCATGGTGACCCGCGACGTGGGCCGTGTACTGCAGATGCCCTATGGCCAGGTGGACAGGCTCTCAAAACTTATCCCCAACAACCCGGCCAATCCGGTGACGCTGGGCCAGGCCATCGACAGCGAACCGAAGCTGCAGGAAGAGCGCGACCGCGACCCGACAGTGAAGACGCTGTTCGAAATCGCGCTGAAGCTGGAGGGGCTCTACCGCAACGCCTCCACCCACGCGGCGGGTGTCGTGATCGGCGATCGGCCGCTCGATGAGCTTGTGCCGCTCTACCGCGATCCGCGCTCGGAGATACCGGCTACCCAGTTCAACATGAAATATGTTGAAAAAGCCGGGTTGGTGAAATTTGACTTCCTCGGCCTCAAGACGCTCACGGTGATCGAGAAGGCGCAGCATCTGATCCGCGTGCGCGAGCCGTCCTTCGACATCAATCACATTCCCTATGACGACCCCCGCACCTATGAGATGCTCGGACATGGCGATACGGCGGGTGTGTTCCAGCTGGAAAGCTCCGGCATGCGGGACGTGCTCAAGAAGATGCGTGCCGACCGCATCGAGGACATCATCGCCATCGTGGCGCTCTACCGCCCCGGCCCCATGGACAACATCCCCCGTTACATCGCCTGCAAGAAGGGAGAGGAGGAACCAGATTATCTCCACCCGCTGCTCGAGCCCATCCTGAAAGAGACCTATGGCATCATGGTCTATCAGGAGCAGGTGATGCAGATCGCCCAGGTGCTCTCCGGCTATTCTCTGGGTGAAGCCGACCTTTTGCGCCGCGCCATGGGCAAGAAGATCAAGGCCGAGATGGACGCGCAGAAGGAGCGTTTCGTCTCCGGCGCCGTGAAGCAGAACGTCGATGCGGCTCAGGCCGACAACATCTTCGAACTCGTCCAGAAATTCGCGGGCTATGGCTTCAACAAGTCGCATGCCGCCGCCTATGCCGTCGTCTCCTACCAAACTGCCTACCTCAAGGCCAATTACCCGGTCGAATTCCTCGCAGCGTCGATGACGCTGGACATGGGCAACACCGACAAGCTGATGCTGTTCAAGCGCGAGGCGCAGCGCGTGGGCGTGAAGGTGATCCCGCCCTCCGTCAATGCGTCAGGCGTCGATTTTGCGGTGGTGGACGGTGCCGTTCTTTATTCGCTGGCGGCGCTGAAGAATGTGGGCGCGGGGGCCATCGAGCATCTGGTACGGGTGCGCGAGGAGGGTGGCCCGTTTCGTTCGCTCGGCGAATTCGCCAGGCGCATCGACGCCCGCCTCATCAACAAGCGGGCGATGGAAAGCCTCGTCAAGGCGGGC
>JBIIGF010000303.1:0-3847 GCA_044236665.1 Aestuariivirga sp.
ATGAAGCAGCCCCCAAGGGCCGGTTGATGCGCGTCACAGGGTAGCTCAGCATCCTCGCCCGGCGTTGCGGGAGAGGACGCCTTACATCGTGATACCGGGCAGCTTCAGCCCCTGTTCTTTGGCGCAGTCCACCGCGATGCCGTAGCCGGCATCGGCGTGGCGCATGACGCCCGAGCCGGGGTCGTTCCACAACACGCGTTCGAGGCGGCGCTTCGCGTCATCGGTGCCGTCGGCAACGATCACCATGCCGGCGTGCTGCGAATAGCCGATGCCGACGCCGCCGCCATGGTGCAGCGACACCCAGGTGGCACCGCTCGCGGTGTTCAGCAGCGCGTTGAGCAGCGGCCAGTCGGAGACCGCGTCGGAGCCATCGATCATACCCTCCGTCTCGCGGTTGGGCGAGGCGACGGAACCTGAATCGAGATGGTCGCGCCCGATCACGATGGGGGCTTCCACCTCGCCGTTCCGCACCATCTCGTTGAAGGCCATGCCGAGCTTGTGGCGCTGGCCAAGGCCCACCCAGCAGATGCGGGCGGGAAGGCCCTGGAAGGCGATCCTCTCGCGTGCCATGTCCAACCAGTTGTGGAGGTGTGGATCATCCGGGATCAATTCTTTCACGCGCTGGTCGGTCTTGTAGATGTCGTCCGGATTGCCTGAAAGTGCTGCCCAGCGGAACGGTCCGATGCCGCGGCAGAACAGCGGGCGGATATAGGCGGGCACAAAGCCCGGGAAGGCGAAGGCATTCTCGAGGCCCATCTCGAGTGCCATCTGGCGGATGTTGTTGCCATAGTCCAGCGTCGGCACACCCATTTGCCAGTAATCGAGCATCGCCTGCACATGCGCCTTCATCGAGGCCATGGCGGCCGCCTTCACGGCTTGAGGGTCCGAAATGCGCTTTTCTTCCCACTGGGCAATCGTCCAGCCTGCGGGGAGATAGCCGTTGATTGGATCATGCGCCGATGTCTGGTCGGTCAGCGCATCGGGGCGGATGCCGCGCTTCACGAGATCGGGAAGGACTTCCGCCGCATTGCCGAGCAGGCCGACGCTGATGGGCTTTCCGGCCTTGTGCGAGCGGTCGATGATCTCGAGCGCCTCCTCGATCGAATTGGCCTTGGTGTCGAGATAGCGCGTCTTCAGGCGGAACTCGATGCGCGATGGCTGGCATTCGATCGCCACCATCGAGGCGCCCGCCATGGTGGCGGCGAGCGGCTGCGCGCCGCCCATGCCGCCCAAGCCCGCCGTGAGGAACCATTTGCCACGGAGGTTGCCCCCATAATGCTTGCGGCCCACCTCGGCGAAGGTTTCATAGGTGCCCTGCACGATGCCCTGCGTGCCGATGTAGATCCACGAGCCGGCCGTCATCTGGCCGTACATCATGAGGCCCTTCTTATCGAGCTCGTTGAAGTGGTCCCATGTGCCCCAGTGCGGCACCAGGTTAGAATTGGCGATCAGCACGCGGGGCGCATCCTTGTGGGTGCGGAAGATGCCGACGGGCTTGCCGGATTGCACAAGCAGGGTCTCGTCCTCCTCGAGAGAGCGAAGCCCCGCGACGATCTTGTCGAAGGCTTCCCAGTTGCGCGCCGCACGTCCGATGCCGCCATACACGACGAGTTCCTCCGGCCGTTCCGCCACGCCGGGGTCAAGGTTGTTCATCAGCATACGGAGTGGTGCTTCAGTGAGCCAGGACTTGGCGGAGATTTCGGTTCCGGTCGGGGCCTTGATGACGCGGCTATTGTCGCGGCGGGTGTTCATGGGATTGGCTCCTGTTGAAAGACGGCGCCGCGCGCGTTGGTGCGGTGGCGGCTGTAAAGGGCGTAGCGGCTGGCGGGGTAGGTGAGGGTCACGGCAGTTGCGACCCTCCCACGGCTCCATGAGCGGCGGTGAAGTGCGAGGCAGGGTTCGAGTGCGGCGATGCCGAGAAGCCGCTGCTGGTCTGGCGCTGGCAGCACGGCCTCCACCGTATGCTCCAGCTCATCAACCGGTGCTTCAGCGAGAAGAAAAGCGGTCGGCGTGATGGAGGTGAAATCCTGTGTCAGGAATGCGGGCGCGACCTGCGGGTTCACATAGCGGTCCTCGAGCTGGACCGGGACGCCGTTCTCCTCATGCACGATCACGATGTGGAAGAGGCGCTTCAAGTCCCTGTCCTCGAACTCCTCGGCGAGCGCCGGATTCGAGTCAACCTCATGGCGCGAGATGATGCGCGAGGAATAGCGGTGGCCGCGCTGGGCGATCTCCTCCGCGATGTTGCGCAGTTCCATCAGGCTCGAAAGTGCTGGGGCCTCCTTCACGAATGTGCCCACGCCGGGCACGCGCGAGAGGAAGCCCTCGGCGGTCAATTCACGCAGCGCCCGGTTGGCCGTCATGCGGCTGATGCCAAAACGCCCGACCAGTTCGTTTTCGGAGGGAACGCGCTGCCCGGCTTCCCATGCGCCGGAGCGGATGTTCTCGAGAATATGGTCCTTCACCTTGGCATAGAGTGGCAGGGCGTCACTCATGGCTTGCCCCGCACCAGTTCGCCGTTGCGGATCACGGCGTGCAACGGGTTGAAGCCCAGGGGATAGGCAAGGTCGCCCGGACGTTCCGCATTCCACAGCACGATGTCGGCCTTCATGCCGGGAGCCAGCACACCACGGTCTGACAGACCCAGCGCCTTGGCCGCGTTCACCGTCACGCCGCGGAGCGCTTCCAGCGGCGTGAGGCCGAACAGCACGCAGGCCATGTTCATGGTGGTGAGGATCGAGTGGACGGGTGAGGAACCGGGGTTCAGGTCCGTGGCAATGGCGATGGGCACGCCCGCCTTGCGCAGCGCCTCGACGGGCGGCATCCGCGTCTCGCGGAGATAATAGAAGGCCCCCGGCAGCAGCACTGCCACGGTTCCGGAGGCGGCGATGGCCTCCACCCCGGCCTGATCGAGATATTCAATGTGATCGACCGAGAGCGCGCCAAAGCCTGCCGCCATTCTGGCGCCGTCGAGGTTCGAGAGCTGCTCGGCATGAAGCTTCACCGGAAGCCCGTGGGCCTTGGCGGCTTCAAATACGCGCCGGGTTTCCTCAACGGAGAAGGCGATTCCCTCGCAGAAGGCGTCAACCGCATCGGCCAGCCGCGCCTCTGCCACGGCGGGCAGCACCTCTTTGCAGATAAGGTCCACATAGCCTGCACGATTGTCCTTGAACTCCGGCGGCAGGGCATGGGCGCCCAGATAGCTCGTCACCACGTCGACGGGTCTCTGCTGTCCGAGCGCGCGGGCCACCCGGAGCATCTTCATCTCCGTGTCACGGTCCAGCCCATAGCCTGACTTGACCTCGATGGTGGTGATGCCTTCCGCCAGCAACGCATCAAGGCGCCGTAGAGCGGAGCTCGTGAGGTCCGCCTCGCTCTGGCTGCGGGTGGCGCGGACGGTGGCGGCGATGCCGCCCCCGGCCTTCGCGATCTCGGCATAGGAAACGCCACTCAGCCGCTTCTCGAATTCATCGGCGCGATTGCCACCATGGACGATGTGGGTGTGGCAATCGACGAGGCCCGGGGTGGCCAGCCTGCCGCCACAGTCGCGCGTGGTTTGGGCGACAGGCGCTTCAGCGCGCGGGCCGACCCAGGCGATCGTCCGGCCGTCGATCAGAATTGCGGCATCCTCGATCAACCCATAGGACTCACGCATGGTGGCGGCTTTGAGATTGGTGAGCAGCATGGTCAGGGCCTCTTGTATAAGGTTGTATATACAGTATAGTCGGGAGCCATGCAAAGCATGAAATTGCACTTCGAAAGCGCCCTCACGCCGGCCGGTTGGCAGAGCGACGTCACCATCACCGTCGATGGCACCGGCGTGATCACCGGGATCGGCCCGGGAGGG
>JBIIGF010000305.1:0-3838 GCA_044236665.1 Aestuariivirga sp.
ACGAGGTGAGTACGCCGCGACGGAGACGCGATGACAAAAACCCGCTGCAGTTCATCCGAACCGCTGCAGAATGTGGGAACGAAAAACTGCGGGCGCTGCCGCGCGTCAGGCGAGGCAATGGGAGCCGCGCTCGTCTCGGCCAGGCCGATGCGGTCCATCACCATGTAGACACTGGTGTCGGCAACCTTGGCGCCGGCGTCGGTTGTCCGGACCGGCCAGCCCTTCAGGGGCGCCATTATCTGGTAGGGGCTGATGCCCGCAGCAAGAATCCGCGCGTGCTGCACCTCAAGCGCCGCACGGCAATGGCGGAGGAAGAACACCACATCGTTCTGCTTCAGGCCGGCGTTCCAGAGCTCCAGCCCCAGGCCCAGCATGAAGGCGTGGAAGGACGAAAACGGCACGTCCTGACCCTGACCCCCGGGCCTGGCATCATTGAAGGCGAGCGGGACGGCCGCCATATCGGCAGTCTCCATGCGGTCGAGGTCGAGCAGCTTCTTGATGCGGAAACGGAAGGTGCCGGGCAAGCGCAGCGGCGCGGCACCGGTGCGGAACACCGCCCAGAGGGAATCCTCGACTTGACTGCGCTTGTACAGCATGGCGACATGAATATGCTCCGAATGGGTGAAAATAAAGAGGCAAGGCGGAGTTATCCCCAGAAGCACGCTTGGCCAAGCCCAGGCTACGCTAGGGCGAGTCGCCTTGTTGATCTGGAAGCCGCCGTCGCTGTTCTGGCGAGAGCGCTTCGCTGTTCTGCAAGACCTCGGCCACTGGCTCGGTAGATCGGCGTTTCTAGGCGTACCGCACGCTACGCGCCGAAAACGCCGTCATTCTGCAGAAAGTCGCAGTAAATACGCTGTATTTTTCAAACGGGCCTGCAGAGACGAGTTCGCAGTGGACTGCACCCACCGCCATCACCGTTAGCCATCGCATTGACTTGCCAGGACGATAGAGAGAGCCGTTCGAGTGTGTCCAGGCCAATGTCCTGGCCCAGGGCAACGCTAGGCTGGTTTTCCGTTTCAGTGGGAGCCACCTCAGGCAGTCGTTGCTGGCGGCGCTCCTCTATGTCTTGCAGTGCCTTTATGCTCCCCAACAGAGCCTATGTCACGGCCAGGAACGTGATCGGGATCGGCAAAGCACCGAAGTTGCGAAGCCACGGTCAGCGCGAGTGGATGTTCGATCGAGGCCACGTGAGACAAAATCGATGAAAAAAACGCTGCCTCGGCCTCTGACAATCCTGGCGTCACCATCGAATGGCGTCTCTGGAGCATCGCTGCGTGAAAGGCCGCCTCGGCCAGAAATGCCTCATCTCCCGAAGCATCAAGTGTGCGCATCATCCGTCGCATTCGCGACTGAAGAGCGATGTAATGCCTTTCCCAGGCCATCATCCGGTCCTCAATCGTCCATTCCAGGATCCGGGACATTGAGGCAGACACTCGCTCTTGCACCGGAAAGACCCGTTTGTGATAGAGCACCTTCGGAACGTGGATCACCGGCCCAGCCTCCAGAAGACCGAGGGCATATTCCGCCTCTACTGCAAATCCACTCCAGTGATCCGTCGGGAAACCTTGCGTAACTGCCAAGGAACCGTGCCGCGTTACACCACGCCACGGCATTGCATGCGCTCCTTGCGCCATGAAGCGGATCAAATGTGTCATTCGATCTTCGCCCTGAGGCAAAACCACGGATCTGAACTCCGCAACATTACCGGTGCCGAAGACCATCATATCGCCGTAAGCAACCGATGCCCTGGAATCATCCGAAACCAAAGGGTAAAGGGTTGCTAGATAGTCGGGATCCCAGATGTCATCATGCGGTAGGGGGACGTAGAATGGCGTTCTGACCCTTTCCAACAGCGCATTGAAGTTCCCAGCCCATCCAAGACGCCTGGGATTGGTGGAGATGCTCACACGCGCCTCATCGCGAAACGGTTCCAGCATTGCCTCAGTGTTATCGATGCCGCTATCCGAAGGATCAATGGCGATTTCTATACGGAAATCATCGAAGCTTTGTGCAAGTACCGATGCCACCGTCTCCCTGACAAAGGCCCCGGCCATATAGGTTGGGATGCATACGGTAATCACGCGGCAACTCCCAGTTCGGACAGGACCCGAAGTGCCGCCGTTTCCCCATACAGCGGCGCAAGCGTGTATTTCCCGGTGTTGACCGAGTGAAACCTTGGTATGCTCGTCACACCAATCTCTGCCCGACTGTGCAGTTCACTCCTGGGATCGGTGATACCGGAGTGACCCCACGCTGAAATATATCCGCCTTTTACCTTGAAGTCGTCTGCGCATTCGGCGAGCGCGCTGCCGAAGCCAGGCATGTAGCGCGCAAGCCCGGCGATGCTTGCATCTACGATGCGCCGCGCTGTGGTGGGTGAGATGTCAACAGGTGCTGGATCGGGTGCAAGTGCGACCTCACTTTTCAACAGGCCAGCCGGATACCAACTCACGTAGACCGTTTCACCCCAGGCAACAGTGTCTCCATATTCGCCGATGACAAAGGTCACGTTGGGTGTGCGATCCGCAAGTTCCTTGCTCTTGAGATGCAGGCCACACTTGAAGCGGTGTACGACACTACGCGAGGGTGTCAGGCCAAGATGCTTGTCAAGCCGCAGACGCTGCTCCCAGCTTGCGTTTATGACTGCATCAAACGTCTCACATATGCCATCTGCCCCCCATGTCAGCACGAATCCATCATCGTTGCGGGTGATCCTGGTGACCTCGGCCTCAATACGCGTTTCGACGAGGGGCTGAGAACAAAGGGCAGACAGCAGGAAATTCCGTGTCGTGACCGGGTGGCTCGCAAGCTCGTTCGTCTCCCATGCCGCTGAGATACTGACTGTATCGAACAGGGCGTCCATTTCGCCTGTCGAAAGGCGACGTAATCTTACATCGGGCTTGCATATCAGGTCTGAGCCGCATGTGTCAGCCTGATCCTGGACCTGCGCAAGGTGTGCCGCAATCCTATCTTCGGGTAACATGCTGTCGCGCGGACAAGCGTAGAGGAACGGTCGCTCCGACAGCCCAAGACCAGCCTCGGGCATCCAGCGTGTCAAGATACGCCTGAAACTTGCTGCTCCCGTGAGAAGCCGCTGCGTTGTCGCGTGACTGGGATCCAGTGCATAGGTGTATCCAAGGTGGATCTTGCCCTCGCACGCCGCACTTGCTCCTGAAAACAGAGTGGGATTGCGTTCAAATAGAACGACACGAACCCCTGCATCAGCCAGGCGCAGCGCTGCCGTAACTCCGGTCAACCCGCTCCCGATGACTGCTACCGGCGCAATACTGGAGCTCATGCTGCTGAATGCAATCCTCTTCCCCGCCCAACTGTTTCCTGAGACTGTGGTGCCCCCCCTGCTGTGCAAAAGCGCCTGCTCCAAAGAGGTCCAGACTTTGATTGACCACGTCAGGAAACGTGACATTTGCTTTGTCTCAGATGCGGGCGACCGTTTCAAGTAACAGGTGAAAGAAGCGGAACCGATGCGGAACGCAGTACAATGCGCGGCCGAAGTGATTACCGGCCGATCCCGCGCCCCATGGCGGACCGGAACGAATGCGAATGGACTTGTGCATGTTGGAAAAGAGCCGAACCGAAGCCTTCAATAGCTCTAAAGGCCGAACCCTATGCTTCAACCATGAGTGAGGGGAAAGAGGCGTTCTTTCTCAGTTGCCGGTGGTCGTGGCTGCGGCCTGATCAGATGCCAGCCGAGCCCCCCGTCTCGCCTTGATATCCTTTTGGATCGCAAGGTGCGAAGCCTGCGCTGAGTTCGCATTCTCGACACTGGCAGCGAGCGTGCGGGGGCTTTCTGTGTGCACGGCTCAGGAGGGCGTCAGAC
>JBIIGF010000304.1:0-3838 GCA_044236665.1 Aestuariivirga sp.
ATCGAGCGCCGAGGAGGCCTCGTCGAGGAACAGTACGTTCGATCTGCGCAGCAGGGCGCGGGCAATCGCCACGCGCTGGCGCTGCCCGCCGGACAGCAGCCCGCCCTGCAGCCCGACCTTCGTGTCGTATCCCGCTGGCAGGCCGAGGATCACGTCATGCAGCTTAGCGGCCTTTGCCGCCTCCTCGACCTCGGCATCACTGGCATCGAGGCGGCCACTCCGGATGTTCTCGCGGATCGTGGTATCGAACAGCGCCGTATTCTGCAGCACGATGCTGGTGTGCTGGCGGAAGGAATCTTCCTGAGCCTCCCGGAGGTCGGTGCCGTCATAGGACACGCTGCCGCGATGCGGATCGTGGAGGCGCACCAGCATGCTGAGCACGGTGGATTTGCCCGAACCGGAGCCGCCGACGATGGCGACCTTCTTGCCGGCTGGGATGTTGAAGGATACATCCCTGAGGATCGGGTTGTCCGGCGTGTAGCCGAATGTCACATCGCTGAGCGTCAGGCCTCGGTTGAGCAGCGACAGGGAGCGGCTGTCGGGCTTGTCGGTCAGTTCCGGCTCATGCCCGAGAAGCGTGTTGATGCGGGCGAGGCCGCCTGCGCCATTCATCAGGAAGGGAATTGTCTGGGCCAGCTGATCGGTCGCCCCGCAGATGTTCAGCACAAGGCCCATGAAGGCAATGAGCACGCCTGTGGTCACGTATCCTGCCGTTGCCAGCCATGCGCCGAACCCCAGCACCGCGATCTGCAGGAACCACGCCGAGAGCAGCGTCGAGCGGCTGACGGAGGAGGTGAACAGATGCGACAGGAAGCCATCGCGGCGCATGAGGTCGAGGCGGTCCGACAGCTGCCGCATGCGCTCGCCGCGCAGGTTGAAGGTTCGGATCGCCAGGTGGGTGAGCACGTTTTCCTGCACGAAGGCCGCGACCTGCGCCTGGCCGGCGTCGCGCCTGTGGTTCATCTCATGGGCCCGGCGCGAAAAGGGGCGGGAGGCCAGGACCAGAAGCGGCATCATGCACACGGTCATAACCGCGATGCGCCACTCGATCAGAAACAGGAGTGCGGTGCTCAGGGTGATGTTCATCGACCGCATGATGAAGCTCGGGAAGGCCCGCACCATGGCTGTCTCGACGGCGGCCACGTCAGGGCCGAAGCCTGCCACGACGTCTCCCTCGTTGACGCGCGAATAGAAACCCGGGCCCTGGGCCTGCAGATGGCCGAACAGCTTCTGGCGGAGATCGGCGGCTGTGGAGGCCCCGATCCGCGCGGCCGCCCAGTCATGGGCTACGCCGCCGGCGCCGAACAGCACGAACAGCCCGACCTGTATTGCCAGCAGGATGGCGAGAAGCCACATGTCGCGCCCGGCGATCGCATCATCGAAGATGTGCCTGTAGGTGAGCGGAATTGCCAGATAGAACAACACCTGCACGGTGATGCCCGCAAGCAGCAATATGCCCGCATGGGGCCTGGAAAAGGCCATCCGGAACGCATGTCCGAGGAATGTCCATATCGTCATTTGCTTATGCCCGCCGCGTATCAGTTACTTGCTATGCTTACCGATAGCCTTGTTTCATGTTATGCAGTGGCAAGGCAAGCGCGCAATCGCCGGGTGCGCCCCGGGTTGCCTGTCCGGATCAGGGGAAAGGGGAATTGCATGCCGCGGGATGAGCGTTTCGACATTCTCTTCGAGCCGGTGAAGATCGGCCCCGTCACCGCGCCCAACCGTTTCTATCAGGTGCCGCACTGCAGCGGCATGGGCTATCAGTTGCCCGCCACGCTCGCCGCCATGCGCGGGCTCAAGGCGGAGGGCGGCTGGGGCGTCGTCAACACCGAATACTGCTCCATTCATCCATCGTCAGATGACGTTCCCCATCCCTTCGCCAGCCTGTGGGACGAGGATGACGTGCGGATGATGGCGGTGATGGCCGATGCCGTTCACGCGCATGGCGCGCTCGCGGGAACCGAACTCTGGTACGGCGGCATGCGCTCGTCCAACAATCTCTCGCGCGAGGTGGCGCTCGCCCCGTCAAGTTTTCCGGCGATGGAGTCGCCCTGGCAATGCGCGCGCATGGATCTCGACGACATCCGCACCTTCCGCGGCTGGCACCGCGCGGCGGCGCAGCGGGCGCGGCAGGCGGGGTTCGACATCGTCTATGTGTATGCCGCGCACAGCTACATCCTCAATCAGTTCCTTGATCGCGACATGAACACGCGCAACGATGAATATGGCGGCACGCTGATGCAGCGCGCCAGGCTGCTGCGTGAGGTGCTGGCGGAAACCCGAGAGGCCACCGGTGGTGCGTCTGCCATTGCGCTGCGCATCGAGGTGGACAACGAAGACGGTGGCGGCTTCGAGGAGCGTTCGGAACTGCTTGCCTCGCTCGCGCCGCTGGTTGACCTGTTCGACGTCACGATCTCGGACTATTCGCAGGAAATGGGCGGATCGCGCTTCTTCCGCGAAGCCTCTCTCGAACCGCGCATCGCGCATGTGCGGGCGGTCACCGGCAAGCCCGTTGTCAGTGTCGGGCGCTTCACGTCGCCTGAGACCATGCTCTCGCAGGTCAAGCGCGGCATCGTCGATCTGATCGGCGCAGCACGTCCGTCGATTGCCGATCCCTTCCTGCCTGCCAAGATCGCGGCTGGCCAAGAGGATGACATCCGCGAATGCATCGGCTGCAATATCTGCTACGCGCACAACAGCAGTGCTGCCGCAATCCGCTGCACGCAGAACCCCACCATGGGCGAGGAATGGCGGCGTGGCTGGCACCCCGAGAAGATCGCGGTGGCAACGCGGCGGGAGCAGGTCCTGGTGGTGGGCGGCGGTCCGGCGGGGCTGGAGGCGGGGCTGATGCTGGCGCGGCGTGGCCACGAGGTGAAGCTCGCCGACGCCGGCACATCGCCCGGCGGGCGGCTGCAATGGGAAACACGCCTGCCCGGCCTCGCCGAATGGGCCCGCGTGCGAGACTGGCGGCTGCATCAGATGTCGAAGCTCGCCAACATCGAGGTGTTCCGGGAAAGCTTCATGACGGCGGAGGACGTGCTCAGCCTCGGCCTTTCTCATGTGGTCGTCGCGACGGGCAGCCACTGGCGCAAGGATGGGCGCGGGCGCAGCCTGCGCGCCGCCACTCCCTCCTATGCAGACCCCCGCACGCTGAGCCCCGAGCAGGTTCTGACGGCAGAGGTGAAAGGCCCGGCCGTGGTGTTCGACGATGATCTCTACTATCTCGGCTGCGCGGTGGCCGAACACCTGGTGCGGCAGGGGGCGGATGTCACCTATGTCACGAGTGGCGGCAAGGTGGCGGAATGGTCCCACCTGACGGGCGAGCAGCACCGTGCCCACGAGCGTCTGCTGGCGCTGGGCGTGAAGGTCATCGTCAATACGCTGGTCACTGGCCTCAAGCCCGGTGGCGCGGTGCTGGGCTGTGTCTATTCCGGGGCCGAGCGGGATATCGAAGCAGCCTGCTTCGTTCCCGTCACCTCGCGCGAGCCGGATGATGCCCTCTACCAAGATTTGAAGGGCAAGGGGCTCGCCTCGCTCTGCCTCATCGGGGACGCGCGCGCCCCGGGCCTCATCGCGCATGCCGTTCATGCCGGGCACAAACTGGCCCGCGAATTCGGCGAAGAGGAGATCTTGGTGCGGCGCGAGCGGCCGGTTGATGCCGCACCAAAGAAAAACGCGCCCCGGTGAAGGGACGCGTAAGCGAAAATGGAACCGGCTTGCGCCGGCCTCAGCCGCTGTTTTCAGTCAGCCAGCCGGACTCAGAGAGCCCGAAGCTGGTCGGCAGACTGCTTGCCCGAGCGGCGGTCGGTCGTCACTTCATAGGAAACCTTCTGGT
>JBIIGF010000306.1:0-3835 GCA_044236665.1 Aestuariivirga sp.
GTTGAGCCGCGCATCACCAAGGATGTCTACAAGGTGCTGACGGTCGAAAACAGCGTCGCCTCCCGCACGAGCTTCGGTGGCACTTCACCGCAAAATGTGAAGCGCGAGGCGAAGCGCTGGCTCAAGCTGCTGAAAGGCTGAGATACCATGAAAAACGCAACTGTCCTGCTTGTTCTCCTTGCGCTGTCGGCGGGCCTTGCCGCCTGCGGCGTGAAGGGTGACCCGGAATTGCCGCCCGCGGCAGAAAAGACACAATAGACCATGCACCACTTTGCCTATCGCAACGGCGTCCTGCACGCCGAGGACGTGAACCTGAAGGCACTGGCCGAGGAAATCGGCACGCCCTTCTACTGCTATTCCACCGCCACGCTGGAGCGGCACTACAAGGTGATGCAGGAGGCCTTCCAGGGCACAGATCACATGATCTGCTACGCGGTGAAGGCCAATTCCAACCAGGCGGTGATCCGCACCATGGCGGAGCTCGGCGCCGGCATGGATGTGGTCTCCGAAGGCGAGTTGCGCCGCGCGCTCGCCGCCGGTGTTCCCGCCCGCAAGATCGTGTTCTCCGGGGTGGGCAAGACGGCCCGCGAAATGGCGCTCGCGCTCAAGGAGGGCATTGCCTGTTTCAACGTCGAATCCGAACCCGAGCTGGAGCTGCTCTCGGAGGTGGCCAAGCGCGTCGGCCAGCGGGCCAATGTGTCGATCCGCGTCAATCCGGATGTCGACGCCAGGACCCATGCCAAGATCTCGACCGGCAAGGCCGAGAACAAGTTCGGCATTTCCTACAAGCGGGCCTCCGCCGTCTATGCGAGGGCCTCGGAACTCCCCGCCATCGACGTCACCGGCGTCGACATGCATATCGGCAGCCAGATCACCGAACTCGAGCCCTTCGAGCAGGCGTTCCGGCTGCTGGCGGAACTGGCGGAACAGCTCAAGGCCGAGGGCCACAACATCCGCCACCTCGATCTGGGCGGCGGACTCGGCGTTCCCTATCGCGGCACCAATGATGTTCCTCCGCACCCAGATGAATATGCCGCCATGGTGAAGCGGACGCTGGGCCACCTGAACCTCAAATATGTGCTCGAGCCGGGCCGGATGATCGTCGGCAACGCCGGGGTGCTGGTGTCGCGCATCATCTATGTGAAGGATGGCGACGAGAAGCATTTCGTCATCCAGGACGCGGCGATGAACGACTTGATCCGCCCGACGCTCTATGATGCCTATCACGAGATCATTCCGGTGGAGGAAGCCACATCAGGCGAAACCATGCTGGCCGACGTGGTAGGTCCGGTGTGCGAGACAGGTGACTACCTCGCCAAGGGCCGCACCCTGCCGAAACTCGCCCAGGGCGACCTGCTGGCCACAATGACGGCGGGCGCCTATGGCGCGGTGCAGGCAGGAAGCTACAACACCCGGCCCTTGGTACCGGAAGTACTGGTGAAGGATGGCAAGTGGGCGCTGGTGCGGCCGCGCCAATCCTACGAGGAATTGATCGGCGCGGACCATCTCGCCTCATGGCAGGGCCGGCCGAAGACTTGAGCACAATTTAGCCCCATCTTGTGTTAGCATGCCGCCACCATGCCAACCGGACCCGATGAGCTGACCCCGCAATCCCGCCTGATCGAACGCAAGATCGGTCAGGCCCGGATGGCGCTCGGCTTCGAGCGCCTCTGGGCGGCGCTGCATTGGCCCGTCGTCATCCTGCTGCTGTCGGCCGCGCTGGTGATTGGCGGCATCCTGCCGCAGTTGCACCCCTGGGCGCGGATGGCCGTGCTGCTGGCGGCGGCCCTTGCCTTCCTCTGGTCGCTGCGCCCGCTCACCGGCCTGCGCTGGCCTGGCCGCCCGGAGGCGATGCGCCGGGTGGAGGAGAAATCCGGCCTCGCCCACCGCCCGGTCTCCGCCCGGCAGGACCGGCTGGCGCCGGGTGCGGACCCGCTGCAGGAAACAATCTGGGAAGAGCACCGTCTGCGCCAGTTGCGCGGGCTGACGGACTTGAAGGCCGGGGCACCGCAGTCACGCTGGCGCGACATCGACCCCCGCGCCCTGCGCCTGCCTGCAGCGCTTGCCCTCGTCGCAGCGATCACCCTGGGGCCCGGCGACATGCGCGGCAACCTGGCCGACAGCCTCGCCTTTTCGGCCCCTGCTCCCGCCATTCCCCTGACGCTCGATGCGTGGCTGAAGCCACCCGCCTATACGGCACGGCCACCCGTGCTGCTGACCAGCCCCGCCATGACCGAACGGCTGATGTCCGAGCCGGAGATCCAGGTTCCGGAAAACTCCACCCTCGCCGTGCGGCTCTCGGGGGCCAAGGCGCCCACCCTCTCCTTCCATGCCCTTGTCGACGGCGATGAACCTGGGCCCACAGTGCCGGGCTTTTCACCCCGGGTGAAAACGGCAGATGGCGTATTCCAGGCCGAAGTGCTGATGAGCCGTCCCGCCACCGTGGTGGTCATGGACGGCGAGCGCCAGCTTGGCACCTGGCGGATTGCGCTCATCCCCGATGCGCCGCCAGCCGTCGACATCACGGATGAACCTTCGGGCGATTCCGCAGGCGTGCTGACAGCAAAATGGAAGGCCACCGATGATTATGGCGTGACCGGCATCACCGCCGACATCTACTTGGCCGACGAGCAGGACGAGGGCGTGGGCTTCACCGATCCCGGCATTTTCGAGTTCGATCCGCCTGAACTCAGGATCAGCCTGCGCAAGGCGGCGCCCCGGGAAGAGGCCGGCGAATCGCGGGCCGATGTGGCCGAACACCCCTGGGCCGGCTTCATGGTGGAAATGACACTCACCGCACGCGATGCCGCAGGCAACCGCACCGAAAGCGCGCCCCGCGTGTTCCGACTTCCCGAACGCCAGTTCATCAACCCGCTGGCCCGGGCGCTCGTGGAACAGCGCCGCCGCCTGATCCTGAATGCGGAGGATGCGGGAGGCGTGGCCGAAATGCTGGAGGCGCTGCTGACCTATCCGCGCGGGCTGATCGAGGGAAGTGGCACGCATATCGCCATTGCTGCCGCGCTCTCCCGGCTCCGTACCCCGGACAGCCACGAGGGCGTGGACAGCGTCATCAACATGCTGTGGACGATCGCGGTGAATGTGGAAGAGGGCCGCACCGCCGATGCCAAGGCCGAGGTGGAGGCGCTGCGCAAGGAACTGCAGCGGGCGCTGCGCGATGGCGCCCCGCCCGAGCGCATTGCCGAACTGACCGAAAGGCTGCGCAAGGCGCTGGACCGCTACATGCGCGAGATGATGGCCGAAGCACAGAAGCGCATGCAGAACGGCCAGGCCCAGCAGATGCCGCCGCCGGGAAAGACTGTCTCGCCGCAGGACCTGCAGAAGATGCTGGACATGATCCAGAAGCTTGCCGAGAGCGGTGCCAATGAAGCCGCCGAGCAGATGCTCTCGGAACTCGAGAACATCCTGCGCAACCTGCAGCCCGGCATGCCCCAGCAGGGCCAGACGCAGCAGGGCCCGATGAACGAGATGCTCGACAAGCTCTCCGACCTGATGCGCCAGCAACAGAAACTGATGGACGAGACCCAGCGCATGCAGCCGGGCGGCATGGGCGAAGGCCAGCCGCAGGATGGACCCTCCGGAGAAGGCCAGCAGGGCATGGGTGGATTGGGTGACCGCCAGCAGGACCTCAGCAGGATGCTGCAGGACCTTATGGAGCAAATGGGCAAGGGCGGCCTCGACGCGCCGCGCGCCTTCGGCGAGGCGGGCAAGAACATGCAGGGGGCCGAGGGCTCTCTGCGCGAGGGTGACCGCGAACAGGCGCTGGGCGAACAGGGCGAGGCCATGGCCAGGCTGCGCGAAGGCGCCAAGGGCCTGG
>JBIIGF010000307.1:0-3834 GCA_044236665.1 Aestuariivirga sp.
CGCCGCCCATGTCGACGACTGTGACGCCAAGCTCCTTCTCGTCCTCGGCCAGCACGGCGCGTGCTGCGGCATAGGGCGCGATCACGAAGCCGGCGACGGAGAGATGCGCGCGCTCGACGGCGAGCGTCAGGTTCTTGAGATGTGGTGTCTCGACGGTGACAACGCCAAGCTCGAGCGAAAGCGTGTCGCCGAACAGGCCGACCGGTTCCTTGACGCCGCGCGCGTCATCGAGATGATACTGCAGCGGCGCCAGATGCATGATAGTCCGCCGCCCGGGGTCGACCTGGGCCAGCGCCTCATTCAGCACATTGTCGAGATCGCGCTGGCTGACCTGGCCGCCGACACCGCTTTCGGTGATCGCGCTTCCGATATAGAGGCGCGACTGGGGCCGGCCGCCCGATACGTTGACGAACACTTCGGTGATGGTGCGCTGGGCCATGCGCTCGGCGGCATCAACCGCGAGGCGGATGGCGCGCTCGGCTTCCTCGACATCGATGATGGAGCCGGACCGCACGCCGCGCGACAGTTGGTGACCCACGCCGAGCACTTTCAGATTGCGCTTGTCTTCCTGGTCCGGCGTTCGGTGCCTGGCGGGCACGGGTTCGGCGATCAGGCAGCTGATCTTGGTGGAGCCGATGTCGAGCGCGGCAATCAGGCCACCCTTCGGCGCCACCGTGCCCTTGCCGGCACCCTTGCCATTGAACTGTACAACCGTCATCTACGCCACCCCTGCGCGCCCCAAGCCCGGCCAGCCGGAGTCAATTGGTTCCGGCGACCGCTTTCTTTCCTTCGGCCACCGTGTCGGCCGCTTCGAGTTCCGCCACCTCGACGATCACCCGGTCTGTCAGCCGCAGGTCGAGAGACCTGATGCCGCGTGAAAGCAACTGCTGCGTCCTGTTCAGCTCGTCAGCAAGGGCCAGGGCCTGTTTGGCCCCGTTTTCCGGCAACTGCACCGTGATGCCGTTGTCGAGATACAGGGTCCAGCGCCGTCCGCCCACGCGGGCTGCTGCCTTCACCTGCAACATTATGCCGGGATAGGCTGCAAGTTGGTTAATGAGTTCGGCGGCTGCTGTGTTCGCGCCCTCGCCCGTCACCAGCGGCAGGCGCACAAGCTGCGCGGCGGAAAGGCCGCTCATCGCCGCCCCCGACTTGTCGATCACATAATAGGCCTGCCCGCGCTGCCAGATGGCGAAGGGCTCGCGCTCCTTCACTTCGATGGCGAGCTGGTTGGGAAACAGCCTTTGCACCTTGGCATTCTCGATCCAGTCGAGATTCTCGAGAATGTTGCGCGCCTGCACCGCGTCAAAGCCAATCAGCGAGCCGCCAGGCTGAACACCGATCGCGGACAGCAGCATTTCGGGCTCATGATGCTCGAGGCCGGTGATGGTGATGTCCTCGGCCGCCATGCCCACCACACCCGCGGCCTTGCCCGGAAGCATTTTCCACTGGCTGCCCTCATAGTCGAAATAGCCCCCCTGCACGAGGCCCGACAGCACCACCGCGCCGAGGCAGAACACGGCGGAGGCCCGCATCGCAAAGCGGAAACGGAAGGCATTGCCCCTGTCAAGCCAGGAAGGGCGGCGCATGCGTTCATAGACCTGGAAAACGCCGCCGCTCATCGATCCACCGATGCGTCATTGACCATCCATGTCACCAATTGCTCATAGCTCTTTCCGGCATGGGCCGCGAGTTCCGGCACGAGGGACGTGCCCGTCATGCCGGGCTGGGTGTTGACTTCGAGAAGGATCAACTCGCCCTTGCCTTCATCATAGCGGAAGTCGGCGCGGGAGACGCCGCGGCAGCCAAGCGCATTGTGCGCGGCCAATGCAATTCGCTGGCAGTCGGCATAGACATCGGCCGGGATCTCCGCCGGGAAGATATGCTGCGAGCCGCCCGGTGCATATTTGGAGGCGTAGTCGTACCAGCTCGAGCTCTTCGACACGATATCGATGACACCGAGTGCGCGGTCGCCAATCACCGCGCAGGTGAGTTCACGGCCGGGAATGAAGCGTTCGACCATGGCATGGCTGCCGAACACCGCGCGTTCCTCGAGAACGGCGCGGACAGGCGCATTGGCACCGTCCAGCACGATGTGCACACCCACACTCGAGCCTTCGGCAATGGGCTTCACCACATAGGGCGGCTGCATGGGGTGGCGCTCTGCCACTTCCTCCAGCGTCACGAGCCGGCTTTCGGCAACGGGAAGCCCTGCGGCGCGGAACACCGCCTTGGACTTCTCCTTGTGCATCGCCAGGGATGACGCCAGCACGCCGGAATGGGTGTAGGGAATCTGCAATGTCTCGAGAACGGCCGCGCAGCAGCCATCCTCACCCCACTTGCCGTGCAGCGCATTGAAGGCCACGTCGGGCTTCAGTTCCTGCAGCACGGACACGATCGTCGCGCGGGCCACATCAATCGGCACGGCCTTGAACCCGGCCCGCAGGAGCGCAGCCGTGCAGCCCTTGCCCGAGGAGAGGCTCACCTCACGCTCGGCGGACCAGCCGCCCATCAGAACGGCCACAGTTGTTTCGCCAGGCACGCGCGTCATTCTCAGGCGTCTTCCTTGTGCAAGCCGATGCGCTTGATTTCCCAGTCGAGTTCGATGCCGGAGGTTTCCTTCACCCGGGCGCGGACGGTTTCGCCCAACGCCTCGATCTGGGCAGCGGTGGCCCCGCCCTCATTGATCAGGAAGTTGCAGTGAAGGTCGGACACCCGCGCAGGCCCAACCGCGAAGCCACGCATGCCGGCCTTGTCGATCAGCTGCCAGGACTTGTTGCCCGGCGGGTTCTTGAAGGTCGAGCCGCCGGTGCGGCTCTTGATCGGCTGGGTCGCCTCGCGGCTCTCGGTGATCTTGTCCATTGCCGCCGCGATTTCGGCGGGGTTTCCGGGGCGGCCCTGGAACAGCGCCTGCGTGAACACCAGGTTCTCCGGCGCGCCGCAATGGCGGTAGCTGTAGTTCATGTCCGCATTGGTAAGCACGTGAAGCATCCCCGACCGGTCGACGGCGCGCGCCTCGATCAGAATGTCTTTCGTTTCGCCGCCATAGGCACCGGCATTCATCCTCAACGCGCCGCCGATGGTGCCCGGTATACCTCTCAGAAAGGTTAACGCATCGATACTTCTCTCCTGCGCGAAGCGGGCCACGCGCACGTCGAGCGCCGCCGTGCCCGCCCGCACGCGGTGGCCCGGCTCTTCCGCGATCTCGGCAAAGGCCCGGCCAAGACGGATCACCACGCCCGGCACACCGCCATCGCGCACCAGAAGGTTGGAGCCGACGCCGATCACATAAACCGGAATATCCTGCGGCGTGTTGCGCAGGAATTCGGCAAGGTCTGCCTCGTCAGCCGGCGAGAACAGCACTTCCGCGGCGCCACCGGCGCGAAACCATGTCAGGTCCGCGAGCGGCGCGTTGGCCTCCAGCCTGCCACGCACGGCAGGCAGGCGCTTCAGCAGCGCCTCGCCATCAAGGCCCGCCATCATTGGCCCGCCTTGTCGAAGGCCTCGAGCTGTCCGGGCAGCGCATAGGCCCACTGGGTGATGGTCCCGGCCCCAAGGCACATGACGATGTCGCCGGGCTTTGCCAGCTTGCGCACGAGGGGTGCGAGCTGTTCCGGCTTGTCGATCGCGTGAACCGACCGGTGGCCGCGCGCCTTGAGGCCTTCGACCAGATGGCCATGCGAGGCGCCCGCGACCGGCGCTTCGCCTGCCGCATAGACGGGTGCGACGATCACCGTGTCGGCATCGTTGAAGCAGGTGCAGAATTCATTGAACAACGAGGAGAGCCGCGTGTAGCGGTGCGGCTGCATGACCGCCAGCACCTTGCCTTTTGCCACG